>JBLKON010000030.1:0-10046 GCA_047602725.1 Candidatus Woesearchaeota archaeon | reverse complement strand
GACAAGGGCAAGATGCTTTTGTTTCATTTCTTCGAGTAGAGCAATTGATAGATCTTCATTGTGTACCCAACAAAATTCCATTAAGGGTTCTCCGTCCAAGCATTCGTCAATTACTAAATAATTATGTGAATCAGGGTTACATCCATATTGAAATCTAAGATGAAATCCGGACAAAAAATCTTGGTATTCATCTATGTCAATGGCATCAAAATGTGCTATACCATAGTCTATAACATCTATTAGGAAATATATTATTGTTTTGATGTACTCCATGTCATCTGGTAAATAACCATATGGATACATATAGAGTTTTTCTTCTTTTTTTTTAAAAGTTTTTAAAATATCTTTATATCTGCTATCAAGGTCTTCTGGCAATACCGAGGTTTTCATAATAATAATAACATACTTTACCTATAAAAAGGTATGTAAATATATTATTGGCTCAAAAAACGAATGCGATATTAGATAGATATGAAGCAGGAGATAAAGTCTTTAAGAAAATGTCTAAAAAAGAATTTTTAGATGAACTAGAATCATGGTAACTATTGCATATGAAGATTTTTTCAAAAAAACGTTTAAAAAACTCATTAAAAGTCCCTTGAAAGAAAAGGTAAAAAAACAAATAAAAAAAATAATAGATGATCCTCTTAGTGGTAAACCAATGAAATATGCTAGAAAGGGAACTCGAGAACTCTATGTTAAATCATTTAGAATTTCTTATACATATTATGATGATAGAGATGAACTAGTATTTGCAGATATCTATCATAAAAATGAACAGTAAAACTCAATTTCTTAGTATACCTAAGAACTCATGTTTTAAAAAAGATGGTGTGACAACTTTAAAATTTCATCCATTTGGTGTGCCTAGAAAAACTGGGGAGTTATGTATGCCCCCGCCGGGATTCGAACCCGAGTCACCGCCGTGAGAGGGCGATATGATTGGCCGGACTACACCACAGGGGCTTTTTACCCTATGCAAAACACAATCTTTTTAAATAGTTTACCGTTTCTGCCTAGTACATGAAGAGAAGTTCACGACGTTGGAAGAAAAAAGGGCAAATGCGTTGGAAGTGGCAACGTAAAAAGATCCGTAAAGAAAAGCGAAGACGCGCAAAAGCATAGCATTTTTAAATACTTGTTCTGAAAAGTAAAAGTATGCAGTTTCTAGCTTGGCAATGGATTTGGGCGACAAGTGCTCTTATTCTTTTATTGCTTATCTATCTTATTAGAAGAAAAGTACCTAAAAAGTACTTTGCAGCCTTCTTTTTTATACAAAAACAGCGTACCAAATCCCAAAGCGTGCGTTGGTTCAAAAACCTACCCATCAATTGGCTATTTATTTTACATATTCTTATTTTCACGAGTTTGATTGTAGCACTCATGCAACCTTATATATGGGTACCTGCAACATTTGCCAAAGCACACAGTGTGCATATTATTGATGTATCTGCTTCTATGCAAACAGCATTGCCAAACATAAAATCAGATATAATACCTACCGTTTCAAATACCATTGTTGTAGCTGGAGCACAGCCAAGTGTACCCATACAGCAACAAAATGCATTAAGTGCACGTAATGCGCTTACAGCACTACGTGTGCAAGATATACCATCACATCTGCTAGACACCTTATTTTTTGTGCACACAATGGATATACACGATGCAGTCATTCATGTATATAGTGATTTTGTTGGTATAACGCAACAACAAATAGAACAATGGAGTGCAACCATGGAAACAAACAATAATATTGTTGTTTTGCATACCTATCAACCAGCACATCGAAGTGTGGGTATTATAGATGCTACTATTACCCAAGATGTAGTAGAAGCGACTATTAAAAATTTTGAACACACTCCACAAACAATAACTTACACCTATGAAGATATCCAAGAACAATTCGACATTGCAGCACAAGATGTTATCGTGTTACAACTACCAACACAACGTGGAGTGTTACGTTTACACAGCGATGATATGCAAGCAGATAATTATCTATATGTAACTGTTCCCCATCAAGAACATAAGCAGATGCTGTACATTACCAATAATCCAAATACGTTAACAGCAACATTGTTTGATGTATTACCCAATATTGCGTATACCATATACACGCCTCCTAGTACACAATCACTAGCACATCCTCTTCTTATGATAGAAGGCATTGATAGGCAACGCATGTTGGCAGGAACGATACATCAAGCATTAGAACAAGTACAGCAAGGTGCGTTACTTATTGTTGCTGTGGATGAAGAATTGTACAGTTTTGCAAACGAATTTCCATTTCCCATTGGATATATACAAGAAGGTACAGTTACCATAGCTCAACACCATATAGCGAATCAATTAGTGTATCAACAAGAAGAATCCTATTATTATAGTAATATGACAGCATTACTTGTTGACGAACAACGGCGTACAGTAGTTGGATTGCAACAGTATGGTCAAGGACTTATTGTGTTTTATGGATTACAAGAAGATACGTTTCAATTATCTTATAATTATCCTATTATGATAAAACGTATAACAGATTTATTTTTTGAACAACCAAGTATACATACGGTACATAAAAAAACAGATGAACAGCAACCAATGGTAGGTTTTAGTACGCAACAAAGTATTGAGTATGCACACAACTTTTTACGTATTGAAAATTATGATCAACCACACATAGACACAACGTATACAACACAAGGTGCAAGACAACAATTTGTGCTTTCACCTTTTTTATTAGCTTTAGCATTATGTTTTATGATACTTGAATTTATAGTGATGAGGTGGAGAAAAGAAGTATGATATTTACCTATACATATCCTTTGTATGTAGCTATTGTGCTATTGCTTCTGTTAGGTATACTCATTATAACAAGTAAAGTAAAGTTTCAAAAGAAAAAAACAATACTGTTTTTCCGATCATTGTCTATTATTGGTATATGTATAGCCTTAGCAGCACCATTTTATGTTGGCTATATTCCACAATGGCAACAATATAGTGTTACTGTGTTAGTTGATAATTCAACATCTATGCAGTATTTGGATGTGGATATTCCAAATATAATACAACAGATACGTGCTCCTATAACACTGCAAACTATAGCGCAAGGTTCTACCTCTCCGTTAGTACAACAAATCTATAGAGCAATAGAACCACAACAACATTATCTTATTATTAGTGATGGGCATGCAACAGATCAAAACTCTTATGCATCAGTTATACAAAAAGCACAACAATTAGATGCACGCTTACATGTATTGCAATTGCCAGAATATGGACATGATGCTTCGGTGAGTATTGTGAGTCCTCACAAAACACAGGTGGGAGCACAAACACCTATACAAATACAAGTACATGGAAATATCGAATTAGTACAACATGTAACAGTGAGTATTAATGGGCAAACAGTCTTAGAAACGCAAGACATTCAACCTTATTATGATCTTACTCAAGTGTTTTACGAAGAGCAAACCATAACCATAGAAGCACATATACAAAGTGATGACGATATTGCACAAAATAATGTGTTTTACAAAACAATTCCTGTCGTGCAAAAAGCTTCCATTGTCTATATAGGAACTGATACACCTACCCTGCGTGCATTACAACAAATTTTTGATGTTACGCACACCCAACAAGTTCCTCAAAATCTATCTGCATATACAGCAGTAGTTGCACACAACGTACCAGCTTCACTATTAGAACAAGATAATCTTATTGATTTTGTTGTTGAAGGAAATGGGTTATTTTTGCTTGGTGGCACACAATCATTTGATTTAGGAGGATATGATAGCAGTAGTATTGCACCTTTAGTTCCAGTTACAAAAGGTATCAGTGGTGATCATCGCATGACTAGTATTGTTATTGTGCTTGATATATCAGTTACCACAGGAAGACCAGTAGATGAAGGTATGTCAGGTATGGAAATAGGGCAACAATTAGCATACAATATTGTACGTGACTTAGGTGAGCATAATAGGATAGCTATTGTTGCATTTGATACAGAACCTTATATTATACAACCATTAACAGTATTAGGACCTGCGCGTTTAAGCATATTAGATAAAATTAGTCGTATTCAAAATCAAGGAGCAACCAGATTACATAGAGGGTTACGAGGAGGCTATGAGCTTATTGAACAAGCTAGTGGCAACAGAGCAATTATTTTTATTAGTGATGGATTACCTGGAGGAGACAATGATGGAGGTCGTTCTATTGAATTAGCTCGTATGTTTGGCGCACAAGATATTCAATTGTTCACTGTTGGTGTAGGACAAGATACCAATGATGGGTTAATGAGGCAATTAGCAATGTTAGGAAATGGGCAATATATAGAACCTCAACAAACAGATATCTTGACTATTGAATTTGGTAAAGATAGAGGAACACAATTGCAAAGTCAAGTATTTGGTATTTCAGCTATTAATGAGAATCATCCCATTACAAGAGGGATACAACAATCACAAGCAGTAGTGAATAACGTAAACTTAGTAGTGCCTAAAAGAGGAGCACAACTCTTAGCAACCACAACGCAAGGAGACACCGCGCTTACGGTATGGCAATATGGGTTAGGACGTGTAGCTACTTGGAATGCATTTCAAGATGCTCAAGCATTAGCAGGTTTTGTACAAGGTGGTGATGCAGTGTTATTTATGCGCACAGCTTCTTGGGTATCTGGAGATCCAGAACGTGTTAATCCACGTATAGTTGATATTGCAGATGGTCGTGTAGATAATCCTACAACCATACGTGTGCATGCACCATCCATAGCTTCTTTTGCACAGCAAGTACAAGAGGATATTGGATATTTACAATTACAAAAAATAGATGAACAACAATTACTTGGTCATCTCTCACAAACACAACAAGGCATACATAGTTTATTTGGTCAATTATATGCCATGAATTATCCTTTAGAACTACAACATATTGGTCAACATCCAGTGATGCAACAAGTTGCTGAGCAAACGCAAGCAAAGTATTTAAAGGTAGATGAATTAGATGCACTTATAGGTATTATGCAATCACATCAACAACAAACCAATGTATCGTATCCTATAGCATTTATAGGAATACTCTTAGCAATGATATGTTTATTGTTAGAAATTATGATAAGAAAAATAGGTGAATATAAACAATGAATATATGGAAAACAAGACCTAATATGTTACTAGCAGTAGCATTATTGCTTTGTTTGCTTAGCATTATGGGTATTTCTTTTTTCTTTCAGCAAACGCTGAGTGCTCAACAAACAACTAATGCACAATTACAACGAGAAAAAACAACATTACAACAACAAGTAGACCAATTGCAAATAACAACTCAACAACTAGAGGATGAAATTGCATTATCTCAACAAGATATTATACGTTTTGACACCTTGTTTACCAATACCACAACTGCTTTAGAACAAACAGAAGGGCAATTAACACAAACGCAACAACAACTACAAAGTATACAACAGCAAAATACGGTTTTAGAAACGTTAAATACTCAATTAACAGAACAAATAGCAATAATACAAGAAGAAGTAGAAACGTTAACCAGAGATAAAAATCGTGCAGAACGAGATGTACGAGATATTAAAGAAGATGTAAAAAAAATATGTGAATCATCAGGTCATTCCCTATGCGAAAAATACGAATAAAACAACAAGATATGCGTCTTTTTTTTTCAAGTATGTTTATTGACTATATGATAGGAGTCGTTTTTTTATCATTACTCAATGCTTCTATTTTAGGGGTAGGTATTGGTGCTATTTTTGCATTTATTTCTTTTGAACAATTATTACCAGCAATAGGGTCCATAAGTCCACATTATTGGGTACCAGCAACAGTTATTGTTATTTTTTTTATAGGTAATCTTGTGTTTTATGCGCAACGGTATTCGTTATACTATGTTGAAGAAAAAATTCCAGAATTTAAAGATATGTTAACAACAATTTATGATTATCAAGAAAGTGAAAATCCAGTCATTCAACAATTGCATAAAGATGCAATTCACAAAGCACATCACTTGAGTACTAGTCCTCTTATTGATATTAAAAAATTAGGAAAACGTTTTGTCTATCTTTTAGGATGTATTGGTTTATTTTTAGTTATTCCTGCAACCATACCAGTGTTAGCAACCATACCAACCATTATTGATTATGATGCTACCAATTGGTTTACTTCTCAGTTGGGTGAGGAGTCTATTTTACAAGATGGTCAACATTTATTAGGGGATGCAGCACATATTGCAACAGAGGGAAATAGAATAGGAGTAGTATTAGATACAGGTATGGCAAGAGGAGATATGACTAATATGATGGCGTGGCAAGCATTTGAGTCATCACATCGAAATGTTAATGTGTTGGGTCAAGATGCGGTAGTAGAAGTAAGTAATATTGAACCACTGCCAGATGAACAAGATTTAATAAAAGCGTATACGTTACAAGTACGATCATTAGGGTGAATAGCTATGGGTGTAAAAGATAAACATAAACAGTTAAAAGAAGTACAAGAAGCAATGCAAAAAGTTGTTATTGGGCAACAAGAAGCAATAGATCATTTAATTATTACCTTATTGTGTAATGCAAATGCATTATTGGAATCAGTTCCTGGATTAGGTAAAACAACCATGATTAAAGCATTAGCTGAAACGATGAGTTTGGATTTTGCAAGAATTCAAAGTACGCCGGATTTAATGCCTTCTGATATAACAGGGACGTTTTTAGTTGTTGAACAACAAGGCAAACAAGTATTGCAATTTCAAAAAGGTCCAATTTTTAGTAATGTGGTATTAGCTGACGAGATTAATAGGGCAACCCCAAAAACACAAGCAGCAATGCTTGAAGCAATGCAGGAAAGACAAGTAACTGTTGCTGGTACTACGTATCCTTTAGAAAGTCCATTTTTTGTATTAGCTACGCAAAATCCTATTGATCAAGAAGGAACGTATCCTTTGCCTGAAGCGCAAACAGACAGATTTTTACTCAAAATACTTATTGATTATCCATCACAAAAAGATGAAATGAAAGTAGTCAATATGCATACGGTACATCAAAAGAAAAAAGAAAAAGTAGAAGCTATTTTGAAAGCAGACGATGTTATAGAACTTCAGCACTTAACAGCACAAGTCCCAATTTCTCATGAATTACAAGAAGATATAGTAGAATTGGTGAGAAAAACCAGAGAGGATAAATTAATTAAAATGGGAGCTTCTACGCGTGCGTCTATTGGATTAGTTATGGCAGCTAAAGCACATGCGTTTTTACATGAACGTAGTTTTGTTGCGCGTGAAGATGTGTTAGCGATGGCAGCACCGGTATTGCGTCATAGAATTTTGTTAACATTTGAAGCAGAAGAACAATCTAAAAATGCAGATAGTGTGATAACTGAATTAGCTAAAAAAATAGTAACCACAAAGCGATAAGATGGATGCAGGGCAATTTTTTAATCAGCTAGACGCGCTTTCAGTACACATAAAAAAACACTTGGTAGGTAAATATCAAGGGGAACAACAAACAGTGTATGCTGGAGATGGTTTAACGTTTAAAGATTATTCTCCTTATACCTTAGGTGATGATTTTAGACATATTGATTGGCGTTTATATGTACGTACTAAAGAATTGTTTATTAAACGATATGAAGCAGATAGAAATGTCAGTATGCATATTTTAGTGGATAGAACAGGAAGTATGCAATATCATCATACAGCGTCTAAATGTAATTATGCATTATTGTTAGGAGCAGGTATTGTTTATGTTGCTCAAAAGCAAAATGAACATAATAGTTTTGTAACATTTTCTAAAAATTTTGTGGTACATAAAAGTGCAACACAGCGTATGTCTGCATATGATTTGTATAAAAAATGTAGTTTGTTGCAAGTCGAAGGACATCAAGATATCTACAAAGTGCTACATAATTATATGCAAACCATTAAAAGTAAATCCATTGTTTTTATTCTTTCAGATTTTTTGTATGATTTAGCAGGATTAAAGCGTTTAATGCATAGGTTCCCCAAAAGTACGTTTTGTTGTGTGCAAACATTGCATAAAGATGAGTTGCATTTACCTTTTTTGGGTTCGTATAGATTTATTAATCCAGAACAAGAACAAGAAAGAATAAAAACGCATATTTCTCCTCGCGTGCAACAAGAATATAAACAAGGGTTAGATGCTCATATCAAACAACTCAATACCATGTGTAGGCAACACAGAGCACGACATTTGGTGTTAAATACAGACGATATGTTGATAAAAAATTTTGTAAAAATGTGGCAATTATTGTAAACATTTTTAAATTCTATATATTATAATAAAGCAAACACATGGGGGTGTTAGAAAAAAATGACAAAAAATATTGGAGTATATGCATTTACTATTGGAGTAGTATTGGCAGTATTAGTAAGTTTAGGAGCAGCGTTAATGGGAATGCAAACAGCAGGCTGGGTAGTATTAGTTACTGCAGTTATGGGTATTATCGCTGGATTGTTTAATGTAACAGAAAAACAATTGCAAATGTATTTAGTGGCATCAGTTGCATTTTTATTGAGTGCTACCGCATTAAGTACCGTTGTAGAAGTTATTCCTGTTGTTGGAGTTTCTGCAGTAGTATTTTTGCAATTAATGATAGCATTTTTTGCACCACAAACAGCGTTACTTGCTATTCGTGCATTAATTGGTATTGTACGAAATTAAGTGATTTTTAATTTTTATTAATTTTTTATTATTTATAAGTGACAAATATAGTAACATTTATAAATGGGTAATTTTTTCTTTTTATGTATATGGAGTATAAAAGCATTATATCTGGATCATGCCCTAAAAATGTTACTTTCAGCGCTGTTCAACAAGCGGCTCGTGCATTATTTTTTACCTATAGGGCATTGTATGATATGGACAGAGGTCAAATATTTTATGTTAATGGAGATGTTCAAAGAGGTAAAAGTAGAAAATCAGAATTATCTGTAGAAAAAAAAGATCTTCAAAAAGCATTTCAATATTTTCAAGATATATATAGTGCGTTTAACATTGCGCATAAAGATAAGGGTGATAATAATATTACACTTAAAGGTATGAGTGAAGATGATACTATAAAACTTGCAATGAGAGCTATGAATAATAGCATGCATTTAGAAGAGTTACAGTATCATGATATGCTAAGAAGGGGAAGATTAGGGGGACAAGTTGCAAAGGGGTTTTTACAAGATGCATGTTTTATGGTACAAAGAGGGGGGTTGCAATCAGTATCATTAGTTTATATTGATATGAATGATTTAAAAAAATTGAATGATACTTATTCTGTAAATATTGGTAATGCAGCCATAAAAAGAATACAGGCTCGGTTATATAATAGTGTAAGAAAAACAGATATCATTGGGCGTTTACATGAAACGGGTGATGAATTTATTGGTATTTTCCCTGGAAGTTATACAGGTGTACAGAAGAGAATACAAACAGTATTTGCAGAAATAGAAAAGAACCCCTTGGAATTCGAATGGGAAAATAAAACAGTATCTGAATCGTTAAGTGTGAGTGCAGGAGTTATTGATGTGAGTAAAATAGTGAATGATGGTGCGAAAGATAGTATTTTTTTAACCTTGGAACAAATTATAGAAAAGGCTAATTTGACATCTAAAATTGCTAAAACAAGAAGTAGAGGGAAAGATGGCAGAACATCAGAATATGAATTTGATATGAGATGCATTGTATAAGCTGAGATTTCCACTTGTGTATTTATAGGTGGTTTCAAAAATAAAATCTCAGCTTTACTTGAAGTTAGCTTCAAGTATGTTGAATGGAACATTCAACTTTAAAAAATCGACCCGAACGAAGTGAGCATTTTTAGCATAAGTGCTAAGTTTGAAAATTCCATTTTCATAACCACCGCGTCTATTGACTGGTGGTGGTCGATTTTTTTGAAAAAAACTAGTAGCTATCTGCGTTTAATATATGTAGTTATGTACTTTGGTACCTTTTGTGTAAAGATAGTACAACTTAAAAATAGAAACATTTATAGCTACTACTCGTATTACTTCTGTATGCCTATTAGTATAGATCAAAAGGA
>JBLKON010000029.1:0-10151 GCA_047602725.1 Candidatus Woesearchaeota archaeon | reverse complement strand
TAGTATATGCTGAAGCATCAAATCCTTCCATAGGACAGGAATCAAATCCTAATGCCTTAGCACCATTAATAGCATTAGCAACAGCTAAATAGACTTGTTTTTGAGCCCATGCTTTGGTTAATTGTGCATCTAAATGGCTAGACCATCCTTTCAGTACATTCATATAGCCATCAATTTTTTGTTGAGCAATACCTTGTTGTTCCATTAAGGTTTTATACTCTTCGATACGTTGTTGTACATGTGTGTTAGCACAAAAAACGAATACATGAGAAGCACTACCCACTTGCGGCTGATTATATGATGCATCTTGGAGTTGTTGTTGTACCTCTTTATTGTCTATAACATAAATTGTATAAGGCTGTAAACCAAATGAGGACGCACTTAATTGAATATAGGTTTTAAGTGTTGTTATGAGTTCATCAGACACTTTTTTGTCAGTAAATGATTTAGTTGCCCATCGTTGTTGTATAATTTCATGAAATTCCATTGTTTCACCATATATGCGAATTAAGAGTTGTTTTTTAAAATGAATGGAACTTAATTTCATAGGTACTTTTTACAGTATGTATACATATAGTTTTTTAAACACGTAATAAAAACAAGAAGTATATGCAAAATCCAGTTTTCCATTTAGTACAAAAATTTTGGACGTTTAGTGCAGGAAATCGTGTATGGGTCGTGGTATACACAGCTATGTTTTTATGTGCTCAAGTATTTGCTTTTTTAGAACCATTGTTAATTGGGTGGTTGTTAAATACGATACAACAAGAAGGATTATCAAATATTTCAAAAATTTTAGGTATTGCCGGATTATACATCCTTATTCGTTTTTTGTTTTGGTGTTTTCATGGACCAGCACGTATTATTGAGCGAAAAAATGCTTTTTTTGTACGTGCACAGTATAAACAGTTTTTAATGAAAGGTATTTTAGGTATGCCAAGTAAATGGCATCAAGATCATCATTCAGGAGATTCTATAGATAAAGTAGAAAAGGGAACAACAGCATTATTTAATTTTTCTAATACAACATTTGAGTTAATTGATACGGTTTTACGTTTTGTGGGTTCGTATGTAGCCTTAGTGTACTTTGACTTTCACACAAGTTATATTGTTTTGTTTTTTGTGGTAGTTACATTTTTTATCATCTTAAAAATTGATAGCTATATTATTCCTCAAATTGCACAGGTTAATAAGATGGAAAATAGTATTGCATCAAAAATTTTTGATACCATAAGTAATATTACTACCGTTATTATTTTACGTATTGAGTCATTAGTAGCTTCTGATATCTATAAATCGATTATGAAACCGTTTACGTTATATCAAAAAAATTCGTTATATAATGAAACTAAATGGTTTTTAGTATCTATGATGACAGCATTTATGGTGTTTTGTGTGCTTGGAAGTTATTTATTGCAAGCATATTGGAGTGGTAGTGCGTTGTTATTAGGAACAGTCTATATTCTGTTTGGATATGTTGAGCGTATCAATAATTTATTTTATCGTTTTGCTTATAGATATGGTGATTATGTCATTTATTCCACGAATGTAAAAAATGCAGAATTAATTGAAAAAGATTTTATAGAAGAATCATTAGTAAAAAAAATGCATTTTCCTAAAAAATGGAAGACACTATACATCAAAAATTTATCATTTTCTTATGATGGTAAAAAATCAGGTCCTCTACATTTACATAACATTAATTTAACCTTTACACAAGGGGAAAAAATTGCTTTTATTGGAGAGAGTGGTAGCGGAAAAACAACAATGTTAAAAATTATTCGTGGACTATATCAATCACCGTCATATGAACTTATTGTAGATAATAAGTCTATCAAGGGTGGATTTAAGGCATTAAAAGAGGATGTTGGATTGATTCCTCAAGATCCAGAAATCTTTAATTTAACCATAAAAGAAAATATTACGTTTGGTTTAGATTATAGTATGAAAGAGGTTTTATTATATACAGACATGTCTTGTTTTACCCAAGTGGTGCAAAAATTACCTCAACAATGGGAGTCATATATCTTTGAAAAAGGAGTAAATTTAAGTGGTGGAGAAAAGCAACGTTTAGCCTTAGCGCGAGGGTTGTTAGCTGCTGCTAAAAAGCCCATGGTACTTTTGGATGAACCTACGAGTTCAGTAGATAGTAAAAATGAATTATTGATATACAAAAATATATTTAAGCATTTTAAGAAAAAAACGGTTATTTCTACTATTCATCGCCTGCACTTGTTGCCATTATTTGATACCATATATATTTTTGAAAAAGGAAAAATGGTGGAAAGTGGTACGTATACATATTTAGTAAAGAATTCAAAACGTTTTAGACGTATGTTAAAAAAATATGAAAAGACTCAAAAAATGTGAGTTGATGTAGTGTGAAAATAATAAGTATGTATATCTATAATTGCTTAATATAACATACTAAATGTATGTTTTGATGAGGAAGTTGGCTTTTCCATAAAGAAGTGTTAACTTTACAGTAAACAGTATATCCATTTTTTAACCAAAAATGAGTGTTGGATGTAGATGGTGTTTCAAAGCTATCAGCATGTATAGTAGAGACACCTTGTTGACGTGCATATTGTTCAAACGTTTGTAATAAAGTAGACCCATATCCTTTGGATCGCGCTTCAGGTAATAAATTTATATGTATATGGTCTGAGCGAGGTGGAGTTTTAAAATATCGTTCACCAGATAAACCAATAAGCGTATACCATAAACTTTTAAGTTGACTAAACCAAAATATTCTATCTTTTGTAGGCAAAAAAATACTGGAGCAAGCATGTGTAAGAGTACTTAATACAAAATGGTGCTTGAATGGGATTTTCTTATCATCTAAACATCCCAAAATATATCCAACTATTTTTTTATTGAAAAAAAAAACAAAAATAGAATTCGTTTCTTGATCAAGATAATAAGTAATTTGTTTTTTCCAAATAATATTATTGGTGAGTAATGTGTGCATAGACGACCCTAAAAAACCTGTTTCAAAATGAATATCTTCAACCGCTTCTCTATAAGATGGATTATAAGTACAAACATGCATATAAAAAAATCAGAAAAAACGTACTAAAAACTACTTGTTTTTAGCCCAAGAATAAGAACGCAACGTAGCAGATTCACCATATCCACAAGAGGAACACACTTTTTTACGTACATGAAACGTGTGTTGTCCACATCGTCGACAAATAATATGACTTTTTTTGTTATTATTTTTACCTTTTGCTGCAGTTCCTTTTGCCATAACTCACTCACCTATTGTTCAGCAGGTGTTATTAAGATAATAGTATCTCCACGAACAAAGGTGGTACCCAATTTTCGTTTTAATTCATTATCTACAAATTCTTCAACACTATTCATAACAATATTAATATGAATATCAAATGATTCTAAATTACCAACAAGACGTTTACCGTTTTTAAGTTCAACAATAATACGCTTATTTCGTGACTTGTTTAATGCGTCTAGTGGTCTTGATTGTTCCATATGTACACCCCAAATATGTTTTGTAATAGCTAGAAACAGGTATCTTCTTTTAAATGTTTTGGTGGTTTTTTGAGTAATTTCTTGTTTTTAAAGAATAACACATAAAAGCTAGGCCTTATTTTATGCACATATGGATATATACGAACCGCAAGAAGATAGTTATCTTTTAGCTTCTGTCATGCAATCACTTGATCTCAAAGATAAAAAAGTGCTTGATATGGGTACCGGTAGCGGTATATTAGCAATGACAGCCTACAAACAAGGAGCACACGTTACAGCAGTAGATTGTAACAAGCAAGCCATTGCACAGCTGCCATCGTATATAACAGGTATACATAGTGATATGTGTGCACAAGTAAACCAACAATTTGATGTTATTGTCTGTAATAGCCCCTATTTGCCCCAAGATAATCGTGAACAACATCCCGATATTGCATTAGTAGGAGGCAAACAAGGATATGAGTGGTGTGTGCGATTTTTAGACCAAGCACATAACTGTATGACCACACAATCTACCCTGTATCTCTTGTTTTCTAGTCTGAGTAAACCAGAAACTATTTTAGCGCATGCACAGCATTATTATATCGCACATTGTGTAGCTACACAACACCTTTTTTTTGAAACATTGTATGTCTATGCTTTTACACTTAATGATGCGATAAAAAAATTACGTCATGTACAAGTACAACACATACGATATCTTAATGAGGGACAACATGGTGTTATTTATACAGGAGAATATCAACATAAGCAAGTAGCTTGTAAACTTCCTAAAGTAGGGACCTTACATAAAGAAGTTGAGGCATTGCGTCTATTATATCCTCATGGCATAGCTCCTCAGTTATATGCCTATGAACAAGGTGTACTCATTCGTGCATTTGTTGAAGGTATATGTTTTGAACAATGGGAAAAAACGTTTGATAAACCCACACGTATTGAGTATTATATAACCATACTTAAACAGTGCTTTATTATGGATAGTATGAAATTAGAAAAGCAAGAAATGATGCGGCCTCATAAACATGTTTTTGCTCATCAAAACACGATTACTATGATTGATTTTGAGCGCTGTCATCACAAAAAAAATCCAAGTAATGTGACTCAGTGGTTGCAATGGTTATGGACACATGAATATATGGAAAAACAAACAGCATTAGTATTAGGTAAGCAATACAAAGAAGAGTATAGCCAACACGTAGTAGATGCTCTTATAGAACACATTGTAACGTATAATAATAGGCAAACTGTTATAAAATAGTAGTCATCAAAAAAAGTATGGCGTCTTATCCTGTAGGAACACTGCGTTTAGGTGTAGATATGCACACCTACAAACGTTATAGCAAAGGATGGAAAAAAGTAGCAGATGCTTTTATATACGCTATACCTATTGTGCAAGCATTTAAAGCACATAAACGTGTAGATGTGTTGATAGATACCAAAGATAGTTTTTTTTGTAAGGGATATAGAACACCAGATGGTGCTATTAAAGGAGCGCGTATCACCATACTGCCAGATGGTACTGTTTTACAAGGAGCATATTCTTTACTCAGTGACCATTTGACCTTACATGATCAACATACTCATGGACATTGGGATATTATGTATAAAAATCCAAGTGGAACGTATACATATCGTTATTCTCTAAAAAAAGTAAAACAATCTCATCAACAAAAATACAAAAAGGTGCATGAATTTAACGCAATATATCCTACACTATTGTATAATGTAACTCAAGCATTATCCTTACGTCAAGATAGTATGGCGTTGGTCTTATATACGTTATTAGCAACGTATATGCGAGTAGGAAATAAAGTATATTTTATTACTCATGGGCATAAAGGCTTAACTACCTTAAAAAAAGAAGATGTACACATTACAGGTAATACAGTAACTTTTTGTTTTTTAGGTAAAAATGGTGTGCCTCATACTATTACAAAAACATTTCCTCAACAATATATACGGTGGTTACACATGCTTATGCGTGCAAACACAGAGTTTTTGTTTACCAAAAATAATAAAGCTATTACTGAAAAAGATTTTGCGCAAGCATTTGTAAAATATGCTAAACAATCTTTTTATCCTCATATTGTACGTTCTCACTATGCGACATACGAAGTGCAACGTTTTTTTGCACAACATGCAAAGCCAACAAAAAAACAAATAAAAGAGGTGTTAACGAGTATTGCCCAAGAATTAGGGCATAAAAAATATTCTAAGAAATTACATGATTGGCAAAGCTATTACACCATTACCTTAAGTCATTATATTGAACCACGCTTGGTAAAAAAAATACAAACGATTTTACATAAATAACAATATTTATATATGGTAACTTATTTTCTCACATATACGGCTCCGTAGCTTAGCCTGGTGGAGTGCTCGACTGATAATCGAGTGGTCCCGTGTTCAAATCACGGCGGAGCCACCATTTTAATCCACTCGTTGGGTCACCAGGCATTTTTTTAAATAAGAATATATTTCCCATTGCATGAATCAAAAATCCTTTTTTGCAGTATCTCCCATAACGTCTTTTCCTGGCGACACGCAAGTTGTAAAGAATCTTGATGACTTATGTGCAAGTACAGGTTATGTTATAGTGGATATTACCCAAGAACCACTTGTAAAACCTCTTCCTGGGAAAGGTAATGCTCATAATAAACAGTTGAAATATGTAGGAAAACCCCTACAAGAAACTTTAGAAAAAACATTGCAGACTCCAACATGTTGTCACGTACATTGGCAAAGATCATACAAAAAAATTATGGTTGGCTATCTTTTAGGTGAATCAGCAGAAGCGTTACGCATACTTGCCTATCTACATACTCGCCGAAAAATAAACCAAAAACACTCTTCTGGGCAAGAACCTCTATCGTATTCATTGTATGAAGATACCAGATATGCAAAAGAATTTGGTTTTTCTTTAGATTTACAAGTTCCTTCTCGAACCAAAAAAAAACCTAGACACCTCATTAAGCTAACTCATATTCCTATGAAAGATGATCACGATGGTAAAAATGTTTTCCCGTTATCTGACCCTGTACGATTTTATAGCTATATGAATATGAGATTTTTTTCTAATGCTATAACACCTAGAGAAATTACCTTTTTTTCTCCTCATGCAATGGCTGGTTATCATTATGTTGCTATGCAGAAGTATCCTGAAAACACACACATGTGGCATCGTAATCCATTTCCTATTTGGAATACGCAAGTTATGCAATTTTATCGACATCTCTTACATTATGTGGGGATTAAAAATAATAAAAATGGAGAAATAAGTACTCAACACCCATCTGTTGCTGAACGCTCTGTATTATTTCATGCTTATCTTAAAAGAAAAATAGAAAATAATGAACCCATTTTATATAACAAAAAAAATGATGGACCGCTTATGCCCATGCTTGAAGATATCTTTATGTCTTAATAATAGGTACTTGCGTATCACTTAAAAAAAAGCCAAAAGGCTGAGTACCTACTGTTGCTAATAATTCTAAAAATGACGGGTTTCTTGAATAACGTGATACACTTACTTGTTTATTCAATACATCTTCCAAATAAGCTATAGCATCATCCATACCCCCCGTGCTATCAATAAGACCTAAGCTAACAGCTTGCGATCCTGTATAAATAGAACCATCAGCTAATGCACGAATATCTTGTTCAGGCATGTTTCTGCCTTTGGCAACTTCTTGAATAAAAATAGTATGCATTTCATCTAGGAGTGCTTGAAATTGCTGTGCTTCTTGTGGAGTAGGTTCTCTAAAAGGACTACCAAAGTCTTTATTATCACCAGCAACAAAGCGTTGATAACTAATATTAAAATGTTCAAGTAATCCTGAAAATTCTAAATAAGATGCAATAACACCAATACTTCCTACAATAGAAAAACGATTTGCAGTAATATAATCTGTGGAAGAGGCAACCCAGTATGCACCAGAAGCCCCTGATTCACGAATATTAGCTACAATAGGTTTGTTAAATGTTGCAACTCGTCTAGCAATTTCATCGCTAGCTACACCACTTCCACCTGGAGAATTAATTTCTAAAATAACTGCATCAACTTTTCTGTTGTTTTCAGCTTCATCTAAAATGCGAATAATGTTTGTACTAGAAACTGCCCCCGAAGAACCAAAAATACTTGGTTGTGTTTCAGCTACAATAACGCCATGAATAGGAATAATAAGAACATTTCCTGATATAGTAGGTGCAGACGTACCTCCTAGCAGTGCACCAATAAATGCAAATAAGATAATGGGCACAATAATAATAGCCAACACTATTGCAATAATAATACCAGTAACGAGAACATAATTAGTTTTTTGTTTTTTTTCTGCCATACCTATTAAAAGATAATGATAAATTTAAAAATGTTATTGAACAATGGCTTTGGCTCTAGCTGGATCAACCACAGCAAAAGCTCGCATGTCTACAGTACGTATAGGTAAAAGCTTTTGTAGAGCAACTTTGGTCTCTTTTTGAAAAGTACCATTTACTACGGTATCTACAAACGTAGCATAAGGATGACTAGCAACATACGTTGCAATATGCGAGCGTAACATTTCTCTAACTGCAGCTCTTTGAGAACCTGCATAATTATTATGCGTAATAACCAGTGGCTTTACACGAACTAAAACATCATCTTTGCTCTTTACTACAAAAGAATCATCAATTCTATCACGTCTTGCTCGTACTAATCGCTTGATTGCTGATTGAGCCATTGTATAACCAACAGGATGCGTATGGCCAATACCTTCTTTAATTTCGATTACTTTAAACTTCATACTTACACTTTGCATACGTGGATTTTTTACCACATTCATCATGTTAGTAGTAATAACTCTCCCTACTGCATGAGGGGTGTCTTCAACTAGTGTATGCCCTAAAGATATAGCGTTAAAATTTTGAGGTGCAACTACTTCCACCCACTTTTTCTTTTTCCATTTTGATTGTGATGTATCTCGTCTTGCCATGTAGTATGCAGAAACTCTATACTATTTATAAAGATTTTGTAAAAACCTTCATTTCTTTGGTCGAATTTCACATACTCCACCGGGGCATGCAGGTTTATGAGTAGGCTGTGGGATAATACCAAGAGCCATTAATCCATTATAGAGTTTACACCCTACGCATATACCAAAACTGGTTTCTAGCCATAATAAAGCTAGACAAATCGAACAAATGGTGAATGGAACTATACCACGTAAACCAAATCCAAAAAAAACGATAATCATAGTGAGTGCCATAGCTAAGCCTAAAGACCAAGCAAAGCGCTTTTGTACAGCTCCACTATATTCAGGTTTTTGGTTGCTTACAATAAATGTCCCTAGAGCATAAAAGGGTGCTAACTGAGGGTTAATTAAAACGCGAATAGCAAATTCTAAGGTAAATGCCAAAACAACAATGGTTAAAGGCACAAAATTTTGTAAAAGTAATGCATATACAAAGGTAACAATACCAATGATAAGCATAATACCTGCTGCTGCTCTTGCATCGCGTTCATTAAGTACTGGATATGGTGCGTCTCTACCATATATTTTGAGTCCATCTATGACTTGGCCGAATTGAAAGATTTTCATAGCAATACAAAGTATTACTCGTTTTTTAAAGGTTGTGAAGGTGAGTGTCTAAGACAAGATGAGTGAGATTTTGTTGAGCTTCATCGATGGTAGCTTCTAAGTTACTTATATGTTGTTTATTTTCAAGTACTTGTTGGGTATCTTTTGAAAGAATGTATCCAATCCATGCTGTACAGAGTCCCGATATGATTATATAGGTAATTTGTTGTTTGTCAATAAATAATCCTGTTATTAATGATGATGCTATGTAACATAAACCTGAGCTATAGAATTTGCTTTTGGTATTTTGATAAGAGGATTGCATATGTTGCAATTGTTCTTGTAATTCTTCTATGAAATATTTACACTCCTCTTGTAAGTTCATGATATATGAGAAATTGTGGTTATTTATATATGTTACTATTATTTAGTAATAAAAATAGTAATATTTATAAATAAAAGTGCTTTTCTTGTGGTAATGAGTCAATTGAATTCTGTACAGAGTAGTCCAGGTAAATCTCATTCTATTGATCCAAATTCAACGCTTGAAGCTATTTTAGAAAAATTATCTAAAGATCAAAAGGACACATTTATTCCCATTCAGCACATAGCTACAGGTGGCACTCGTCATGTATATGTAATACAAAAAGAACAAGAAGATGGTACTAATCAAGCAGAAGATGGTACTAATCAAAAATTTATTTTAAAATATGACCGTTTCGGTAAAGATATAGCTAATAATAAAGCAGATGAATTACTAAGCAAAGGTAATGATACACAGCATGAAGGATGTGTGTATTTTAATATGGATCCTTCCCCGTTTGTAACATTTATAAAAAGAAATGGAACGATACAAGTTGCTAAAAAAGAGATTCATTATCATGTTGAAGAATTTGTAGAAGGTAAAACATTAGAAGATTTTTTAACCAGTATTCCTAAACCATTAAAACAACATGAGATAGCTCTCTTTTTTGAAGATATTCTTAGAGGTGTTGCTCATATACATGATGCTGGATTTTTTCATCGTGATATATCTCCCGATAATGTTATGATAGAAAAAAAAAAAAGGTAAATATAGAGCAAAGATTATTGATTTAGCTAATG
>JBLKON010000028.1:0-10275 GCA_047602725.1 Candidatus Woesearchaeota archaeon | reverse complement strand
GTTGATGTGATGAAGTCTTGAGTTACGTTAGTATTTTTTTTATGTTTGTGGGTAGCACATGATGTACATCTTGTTTTATGAGATTTACAATATGATATTTGTTCATATGTTGTTTAATGTGTTGTATTGATGTATAATCTTGAGCTTTTAATGTTTGTTTATATTTTACCTCTACAGCTATGTGTTCATAGACTTTATCTATAATAAAGTCAATTTCTTGCTGTTGTTTGTTTTGCCAAAATTTGATATCATACGTTGCATGTTTGAGTAATTCTCCTAATACAAATGTTTCAAATAAAAATCCAGTATCGTTTCTTAGATGCATGGGATTAAAATTATTACAAAAATAATTTCTTACTCCAGGATCTATAAAATATTGTTTGTATGCTTTTGTTATTTCTTTGTTTTTATTAGTAAAAAAAGGAGTTACTTTTTTGAGAATATAGGTTTGTTCAAGTACTTCAAAATAATTTTCAATTTTTTGTCTAGAAAGATTAAGTTGTTGACACATGTCTGAAATATTGAGTTTTTGTCCATTATTTATTGCTAGGTATTGTATAAGTTTTTTTACTCCTAATATTTCTTTTATGTTAAGATAATCAACTAAATCTTTTTTGATGAAGGTGTCAAAAATGCTTGCTAGAATTTCTTGTTTATGTGAGGATAGTACCACTTCAGGATATGCTCCGTATTGCATAAATTCTTCTAGTTCTTCTTTGTATTCTTGTGTGGGCAAGTCACCTGTAAAGTTTTGTATCCTTGTTAGTCTTGTGATATCTTTATTTTTGAACAGTAAAAATTCTTCAAAATCTAAAGGGTATAAGTGATGTATTATTTTTCTTCCTGCTAGAGATTCTTGAATATTATTTTTTATAGTAATTGAAGAAGATCCTGTGGCATATATTTTGATGTTGGGATGGTGGTCATAGATGTTTTTTAGTATTTTGGTGCTATCTATGTACGTTTGAAATTCATCAATAAAGAGGTAAAACTTCTTGTTTGGGTCATAACCAGCTAATATTAGTGAATTGATACATTTGGTATAGGTTTCAAATCGTTCAACATGTTCTAAAATATCAAAATCAATAAAAATTCCTCCTAATTGTTCATGGAGCTGTCTTAAGAGGGTTGTTTTCCCTACTTGTCTTGGTCCAATAAGTATGGAAATTTTTTGAGAGTCTTTTTGGTCCAGTAATGTTTGGTACAGTTTTCGTTTCATAATGTGTTTAAAGTTTAACTATTATTTAAATGTTTTTAAAATAGTCATAACTATTTTTCACTCTTCTTTAAAATAGTTAGGTTTTATGTTGTTTTTTATATAGAAAATTTATATAGAACATGTTTTTGATATGTAGTATAGTCATACGTTTACTCTAAAATAATACCGTATCCTATTAATCTAAACCTGTTATCAATTCTTCGAGAAAGAGTAATTCTGCTTCCTACATGAGCACAAATAGGTAATTTTAAGCTAAGTGTTGCTTTTTTCTTTGATAATTGTGTAATAGTACCTACTGTTGCTGCACTATTTACATTAAGCATAAGTGTTTCGTTTTGTCTAAGCGGATCCACTTTTTTTTCTTGTTGGGCTCCAATAACTTTTTGTAAGAGATGTGCTTCAATGTCAATTTTTTGCCACACAGGAGGTAATGTGCCAGGTTTTCCTGCAATACATCCTACTAATTGATCACTTTTTACCACACTAGGGTCCAATCCTACAAGCATTGCTGCAGAACCACCAGGCGTAATATCTTTTACTTTCGTGCCACCATACATCAAATGTTCAATAGTAGTAGTGTAGGGTTTATAGGTTAATTGATTTTTTTCTTGATAGACATGCCCTGGTCTGATTTCAATAGTATCACCTACATTAAATTGACCAGATTTTACTGCACCACCTAATACGCCACCTACCATATCTTTAGGTTCAGTACCAGGTTTGTTAATATCAAAACTACGAGCGATAATAAAAAGTGCATCATCTTGTTGTTTGTGAGTAGGTGTGGGAATCGTTTGTTGAATACATTGTAATAATGCAGAAATATTAATATTTAATCGTGCAGAAATGGGCACAATAGGAGCGTGTTCAAATTTAGTTCCTTTCAAAAATGTTTTAATTTGTTCATAGTGCTTCTTTGCTTGTTGAGGTGTTACTAAATCAATTTTGTTTTGTACCACAATAACGTTGGTAATACCAGACATTTCTAATGCCATTAAATGTTCACGTGTTTGTGCTTGTGGGCATACTTCATTTGCTGAAATTAATAAAAGTGCACCATCCATAATAGTTGCGCCTGCAAGCATGGTAGCCATTAACGATTCGTGTCCAGGTGCATCAACTAAACTGTATTTACGTATAGGTTCAGCTTTTTTCCCTGATACGGTTTGAGGAGAAGCACTATATTCGTTTTCTTCTTTGTTGTAATAGATATAAGCATCTGCGTATCCTAAACGAATGGTAATACCTCGTTTCATTTCCTCAGAGTGTGTATCGGTCCATTTTCCTGAAAGTGCTTGGGTAAGGGTAGTTTTTCCATGATCAACGTGACCGACGAGTCCTATGTTGATTTCAGGAAAGAGTTCTTTTTTCATATCTACGTGTAAATGTGTGTGCTTTTTAAATCTTTGGGATAGAAATTGCTTGTTGTAGTGCTTTTCCTACAATTGTTAATGAGTTTTTTCGTTGTTCAATTTCTTGTGGGGTGTAAGGTAAAATATCTGCATTATAGCAATCATCCCACCATTGATATACTTGTTCTAATCTTCTAGGAAATGGCATGTGTGCAAATGTTTTTGAAATAATAATAATATCATAATCACTAGTATGTAAATTGGTTTGTTGTGCACGTGAACCAAATAGTAGTATTTTAGCATCACTAATGTGTTGCAGTACTTTTTTTTGATATGTCTGCATTACTTGAAGTGTTGTTGTATCCATGTGAGTAGTTGTTGTGATACTTGGTACCTTGTCGCATACTATATAGGAATATTTCTTATTTATAAGTTTATCTTTCTAAAGATTTATAAATACACATTGTTGAAATTCAACCATGCGTCAAGGTCAAGTTACTCTATTTATCGTCTTAGGTGTCTTATTATTGGGGGGCTTGATAACATATACGGTTGTTCGTATGAGTATGGATACAGTTGTTGATGATATGGAGCTTCGTGTGCTTTCAACAATTCCTTCAGATTTGGAGCCTATTCGTATGTATATGCAACAATGTTTGGATAATGTTGCAACGGATGCTGCACATCTTTTAGGTGCTCAAGGAGGTCATATTTATACGGATAGATTTTTTGTCAATCCATTAGATGTTACTGATGGAGATGGTGTGCTTATTAATGATCAAATTGTACCGTATTGGTATCATATGATTAGTGATAATACGTGTGAAAATAATTGTATATTTAATTCGTATTACCCTGAATTAACAGGTGTTATGCCCACTACTATTGAACAACAGATGCAACGCTATATTGCTGAGCACATTGTTGAGTGTGGTGTGGAAGATGCGTTTGCTTTTGATATTGTTGCTGTTGACGAACCTGAAGTGCAAGTTTTTTTTTCACGGTTTAAAACGTTGGTGTACATGGTATATCCTTTAGAGGTGACGTACAATAATGAAGTTGTTATTGTGCAAGATTATCAAGTGTTGCTTGATTTTCCTTTGCGTGAATTGTATGAGTATGCAATTTTAATTGCTAGTGCGCAAACGGAGTTTATGTTTTTAGAAAATCATATGTTGCAAGTGATTGCTTTGTCTACTGCTATTGATAGAGAGGCGTTACCTCCGTTTTATGGAACAACCTTTGAGCGTTATAGTAGTATCTATTGGTTACGTAGTGAAGTGGTACGTCAGATACAAGATTTATTGTCTTCTTATATTCAAGCATTACAAATTCCAGGTACGCGTAATTACAATCCTGTGCGTGCTACTAGTGGGGGGCGTGCAGATGCTGCGTTAAATAGTATTTATTTGAATATGGAAGTTCCTTTAGATCAAGTGTATGATCCTGGGCGTTATGAAACGTATTTTTCGTATATGGGATGGCCTTTTTATTTTGATATTAATCATAGAGGAGAACTTATAAGACCAGATTCTTTTTCGTTAGACATTATTCCTTTTTTTGGCATGCAAATGTATAATAATTTGTATGATGTATCGTTTCCTGCTGTTGTTCGTATTGTAGATCCGCAAGCGTTTAATGGGAGGGGGTATAGTTTTCAGTTTGCGTTAGAAGGGAACATTCGTTTGAATGAACGTTTTGGTCCTAATTCTACTATTATTAGTTCAACGTATGATCAACAAATTCCGTTGTTTTGTGAACATGCAACGTCTGCTCCTGTGAGTTTTAAAGTTGTAGATGAGTTTAGTGGTGAAGATATTGATGATGCGTTAATTTCGTATGGATGTGGTCGTTTATCTTGTCAAATGGGAGTTGCTGGGGAAGTTAATCAGTCGTTTCCTATATGTGGTGGTGGACATTTAACGATTGTGCATCCCAATTATCGTACGTATACGTTAGATATTGATTTTAGTTTAGATGATCCTCTTGATTTAGGGCAAATTGGTTTGAGTGCTGTGCAAGAGTATGTTATTAATGTAGTTAAAATTCCTGTACGTAGGGTGAATGGTGAGTGGACGCCTTTTTTTAATGAACAAACGGTGTTCGGGGCAGATGCTCACATTACGTTAATGTTACAAGAAGTAGATGGTGATGGTTTTGCTGGTGTAGAGTTATTTGGTAGTACGCCGGGAACTATACGTTTGCATTCGGGATTGTATGATGTACAAGGTATGGTTGTGGGTAGTGAACCTTTAGTTATTGAACCGCAAGAGCAGTGTTTTAGAGTGTTACTTAGTGAAACATGTGTTGATATTCCTGAAGAAACACTTATTGTTGAGGAACCACCTTTGGGAGGATTTTCCCATCCTTTATTTGGTATTCGTGCTGATACTACTGCACAACAGGTAACTTTTTATATGTTTGGTATTGATTATCCTAGTAATCCAACTATTGATGATATGAATGGATTTAACGCTATAGATGAATTGTCGTTGGTATATGCACAACGCATGTTTGCGGAGTTTAGATGAATACGTTACGTTTTGTAGGGCTTGTCTTTGTATATTTATTGATATCTTTGGTTCCGATTCATGCACTTACTATAACGCAATGGGAAGCGCAAGGTGTTGATAGACAAGAAGGTTTTATGCGTAGTAATGATACGCTAGATGTTACGGTACATTTTGAGCCTGGTTCTGGTCAGAATTATAATGCAACGCAATGGCGTGAAAGGTTACGTGTGCGGTATGGAACTAATGAGCAGAGTCCTATGTTTGCTTTGGATGGTTGTGAACGTTCGGGTTTGGTATTTATTTGTCGCACAACGTTTGATGTGTTAGCTCGTAGTGGGTTTGCTTTTGGTCAAATACATTTGGTTGATACTGGTAATAGGCCAGCAAGTCTTCGGTATAAAGAGATGGTTATTGATACACATCCACCTCAGATTAATGCTGTACAATTTAGGCAAGATAAGTCTCAACTACATGTTAGTGTTGATGTTGAAGATCTTGCTACGTTAGGGTTTACGGATCAAGGTTTAGGGTTACATACACTACTTGTTCGAGAAGGGGAAAACGAATTATTAGAATATCGTATTTCTGGTAAAACGTTTAAAGGAACGGTTAATGTTTCTTTAGATACGTATGCTTCAGGTACGTATAATTTTTGTGTTATTGCTGTTGATGTTGTTGGGCATCGTAGTACTCCGTCTTGTCAAAATGTGGTGGTAGATACACAACCTCCTGCTATTAGTTCTGTGGTGTTAGAGTTACCTGGTAATTTTTCTAGGGATCATATTCCTCAAACTATTAGTGCTTCATTTGTTGCTCGTGTGCAAAAAGATGGAAGGTTAGCATCTGCTATTGCTCGTATAGATGGTGGACAACCACGTAATGCGGTGTGTGCTTTGAGTGGTCGTGGTATTCATGAGTGTAGGGTTGCTAATATTGAAGTACGTGAAGGAAATTATACGGTTCATTTTACGGTTCAAGATCATGCTGGATATGTTGATGTTTATGAGCAAACGTTTAGATTTGTACAAGACAAAACTGCTCCTGTGTTTGTTGGATTTGGTTCTGATTTAGTGATAGATGATGTTGCGTATGCTTCACATAGTTTTTTACCTTATGTGGAATTTGAAGAGACAGGTAGTGGTTTTTATACGCGTGATGTATTTGTACATAATGTTCGTGCCAATCGCTGTGTTCGTGATGGAAATTGGAAGTGTTATGTCAATATTTCTTTGGCTTCTGGTGAACAACAACTTCGTGTTGAGGCAAAAGATGATGCTGGAAATGAGGTGAGTGCTAGGGGAGAGTTGATGTTTGATGTAGATGCTCCTCGTATTAGATATGTTGATGTGTATTCATTAACAGATACTGGTTCGGAAGTTGCCGGTGGTATTGCTGGTAAACCAGTATATGTAGAAGTTGGTTATAGCGATGCATTACCTGTACGTGGAGTTGCCAATTTTTCTAATTGGGATGCTGGAATAAAACAAGGGGAGTGTAGTGCTGGTGTGTGTAGTTTTCGTTCTGATGTTATTTTGGATGGTAGAAAAACGGATAGCATTAGTATTACGTTAACAGATAGGGCTAATAACACTGTTGTTCGTAATGAATTTATGGAGGTTGCAGGGTTAACAGATACTCGTTTGTTTCGATTAACGTCTGGGGTAACTCCGCAGCGATTGTCTAGGGGGGTTGCACGTTTTACTAATCATCAGGGGCTTGTACAGGTTCATGCGCGTAGTTCTGTTGGTGCTGAATTACTAGATTTTTATATTGATAGTTGTAATGCTCATCCAGATGCTAAGCATAATGATATGTCATTTGTGCAAGAGGTGCGTTTTGATGAAAGTGGATTGAATCAACATCCTTCGCGTACTATTCGTTTTTTGTTTAAGTCTGCTGATTATAGTGAGGTTGATGTGTTACGTTTTAGGTGTCAGGCTGGTATTGTTTCTCGTTTAGGAAATGAGATTAATCCTACTGAGTTGCATGATGTGGATATTAGTTTTACGTTTGTTGGCAATTATGATGCTGGGTTGGATGCGTCGTATCAACGTGCTTTGGATAAAGCTATTGAAGAGGCTAATGCTGGTTTGTTGCCGATGATTTCAGCTTTAGAGACGTTTGTGAATTTTATAAGGACGATTTGTAGTGTGTTGCAAAGTGTGATTAGTGTTATTTATGCTATAAGATTTTTTGCAGTACCAGCTCCTGCAGTTGCTGCTACTGCTGTTGAAGCAAGTAGTGGGGGATTATTATCGGCTTTTACTCAACCTAAGCGTGCAGGTGCTAATTTAGCTTGTCAATTAAATGAAGGAAAAAAAGCACTTTGGGGAGGTTCTGTTTATGCGGTTGAGTGGTTTTGTAAGTTGGCAAATTGTGAATTAAGTTTGACGGGTGAAATTATAGATGCTACTCTAATGAGTGAGCAACGTGAGCTTGCAGGTTCTGCTGCCATAAATTTTGCAGAAACAGATCCAGGTTTGCTTATGACTCAAGGGAATAGTCATGATAGTTTATTTTTTAGTATTATTAATTTATGTTTACCTGGTATTATTAAAAACATTAAAGAATATAGGGAAATTAAATGTTTTTATGCGTATTGTTTACAGGAATTAGTTCCTCAGGGAACTCCTAAATATGCTTGTGATGAAGTGCATGATTATTTGCAATGTAAATATGTATATGGTCAAATATTTAGAAGTATTCCTTTTGTTTCCTTGTTTGTATCTTTACTAGAGCAAATTATACAGTCTTTGTATAATCCGATAAGTGCAATATTTATGATAGCTCAATTAAATTGTATATATCTTTGTTATATGTATAATGCCCCAGCTGAACCAGGTTTTTGGGATCAAGTATGTAATCTCACAGAAATGGTTTTAATTATAGAAAAATTGATGGAAACGGTATTAAGATTGGTGCCGTATGACTTCTCAGAGAGCAGTGGTAGTTATTGTGATCAATTAGAAAGTTCTTCGTCAGGTGGCGGAGGCTTTTTAGGGATGTTTGGATGATGACATTGAGAGTGTTTTTGAAATTGTCGGGGGATGTATTGTGAATCCACATAATTTAGATTGGTGTAAAAAGCAAGCATCAGGGATTTCACAAATGCATTATACACAAGAAGTTGCATTAGCATATATAGCAAAAGCTCGAAAAACAGTGTCTTTAATTTCAAGTGATGAAGAAGAGTGGATTGTTATAAAATCCTATTATGCCTGTTACCATGCGTTGTATGCTATTGTTGTTAAATGTGGTATTAAGTGTGAAATTCACGATTGTACCATTAAGTTGATGGATATATTGGGTTTTAGTAGAGATGACAGAGAGTTTATGAAGAATTTAAAAAAAGACAGAGTGTCTGTTCAATATTATTTACGTATGAGAACTGGTGATATTCAAAGAGTTAAGCGGTTTTTACAAACATGTGAACATATTTTTGATACGATACAGGTAAAGGATGTTATTGAAGAGGTGTTTGAAAAATGAAACATATGTTTCAGAAAATAAACATAGTACGTCTTTTTTTGTATGGAAAACGCTTGCATGTTCGTCAAATTGCAAATCTTGTGGGGGTATCTCCTGCTTCGTGTATGAGATATTTGCAAGAATTAGAAAAGGATAATATTTTAGAATCTCAAAAGGAAGGATTACAAAAAGTATATGCTATAAGTTTGCACCGTAAAGCATATCATTTTGTATGTTTAGTTGAAAAATTTGCATCATACACTCTATTATCCCATAAAGATATTGCTTCGTTGGTTTATTCTTTACAGGGTTTATATGAGATTCTTATTATTTATGGATCTTTTGCTAAAGGAACATTTCATAAAAATTCGGATATTGATGTTGTTATTATTGGTGGAAATAAAAAAAAGATTGATGCTATACTTACAACTCATGTGCGTACTATTCAAGTTGAATACTGTGCATTAAGTCATTTAAGCGCTAAAACTGCCTTAGTTACTGAAATAAAAAATCATCATGTTGTCTTTGGACATGTTGATGCAGTGGTGAGATTATGGTTATGAGTGTCCGTAAAAGAGATGTACTTCAAAAATTTGTTTTTGAGTATGATATTGATAAATTTAGTACACGTGATATTGCACTTAAAACAGGTTTATCAAAATCGTATGTACAAGTATATCTTACTTCTATAAAAAATATAGATACTCTTTCATTTAAGACAAAAAAAATTGCTTATTTTATGCAACGTATTGTTGATTGTGGTATTATTGAATATTTGATTACAGAGGTCTGTGCTACGTGTGTTATTCTTTTTGGGAGTGTGAGAAAAGGGGAATCCATGCATGCTAGTGATATTGATTTGTGTGTGGTAGGAACTAAAAAAGATATTAATGTAAAAACGTTTGAAAAACAGTTAGGTCATCCTCTTGATCTTTTTATAGTTAGGTCGTTAGATGCCTTGCCTCATGAACTTTTTAATAATGTGGTAAATGGTATTGTTTTGTATGGGAGTTTTAAGGTAAAATGAATACGTTAATGAGTTGGAAGGAATGTGAAAGGTCTTTTGTAAGAAAGGTGTCTGTTGATATGCCTCGTATTGATTCTTTGAAAAAAAGTGCTCTTTTACGTTTACATCGTGCGGAGCATCCTTTTGAAGGTAATTTATCTTTTGCTTTAGAAGATTATTATGAGGCAATTAAAGAATTACTTGTTGCTTATATGCTTTTATGTGGGTATAGTTCCTCTAATCATCAATGTCTGATTAGTTTTTTTTATCAACAACACAAAGAGTATGAGTTTGAAGCTTTGCTTATACAACGTATGTCATTGTATAGAAATAGGTTAGGTTATTATGGTGAGCAAGTGGATAATGCATTTGTCACAACACATATAAAAGAATTCAGGCGTATTATTACGTTATTGGATACGTTAGTGTCCACAAATAGTGGACATGTGTCCACAAATAGTGGACAAGGGGGAAGTGTGTGAAAAAAGTTAAGGTAAAGGGGGTTGACATTTCTATAACACATGCTTCTATTTCTCTTAGTGATATTGTGTTTTGTAGGAGGAGTTATTATGAGTGAAGATCATTTAGCTTGGTGTAAAAAGCATATACACAGTATTTCACCTTCTCAGAATCTTTATAACGCATATATGGATGATGCAGATGCTACATTATTAAGTATAACAGAGGGGAAGTGGAAAGTTATTATGGGATATTATG
>JBLKON010000027.1:0-10293 GCA_047602725.1 Candidatus Woesearchaeota archaeon | reverse complement strand
TATTAAATTATCAATAATACTAATAACAGTAATACCATATACCAATAAAAACACTCCCCATACCCATTGACCACTAGCAAACCCAGTGAAAATAATAAAAATACCCATAGGTAACCATACCAACCAAGTACCTATCATAGGTAAGAATGCCGCAATAATAGTAATAATAATCCATAACCAGACATACTGCACACCAACTAACCAATAAGCAATGCCTGCTACTAATCCCTGTAAAACAGCAGTGAAAATCTGACCATAGACCACACCATAAAATACTTTATCAAATCGTTTAATAACTTTTAACGTATATTCTTTACTATATGGAAGACTCTCTACAATAAACGTATGTACCTTATAATTTTCCTTAAAGATATAGTACAAAATAAAAAAAAAGACAAACAATTGCAATAATAAACCTGGAATATTAAGAAGAACCTGTTGAGAAATATCAAAAATATATCCTACAATAGCACTAGATACAGTTTCTACACTAAAAGTGATAGGAGCATATTGATGCACAGCATCTATAACAATTTGTATATTTTGCAATATATACTCTTCAATATCTTCAAAGTACGCATACAAATTTTTTGATTGGCGTAATAAAAAATTAAGTCCAATAAAAAAAGGTAAAGCAACAGCTAAAAAAATAACACTTAACACAGATAAACTCGCTACTGAGGCGTACTTAAGTCGCTTATGAAACACTTTATACAAAGGCATACATGCATAACCAACAATTAAAGCAATCAAAATAGTTTGCCAAAAAGGATAAATAACAAACAGTGCTAAGGCAAGTGCAATAAAAAAAAGAATTGTTTGTCCATGTCTCTGATAAAAGGTCATAGACAAATTACACAATGTATGCTTTTTATGTTTTGTGTTTAAGGTAGTTTGTTGCATGACTCAAAAAAAAGAATAATACCTTGGCATAATATTAGGAGATGAGGTGATTGTTTGCAACCTAATCGACGCAAAACACATCACTAGATCACAAATTGCCGTATTATTCTTTTAAAAAATAGTATTTATGCAACAAAATCATTTAAGGCATCTCATCAAATTCTGCAATAATAGCTGACACTGACCTAAATCCTTCAATAAAACGTACCTGCCCATTTTTAATCAAAACAAATGAAGGAGTACCTCTTACACCTAATGATTGCCCTAACTGCATATCAGCTTGCACTTGTGAAGCTCCTGCTCCTGACTCTATACATGCATCAAAAAGATCTACATCCAAGCCAACAGCAATTGCATATTGACGCAATGCTTGCTGTTGCAAATTATGAACATTGGCAAAAATATGTGCATGATACTCCTCAAACAAACCTTGTTGTTGAGCACATACTGCTGCTGCTGCTGCATGGTACGCATTGGGATTATGAGGCAGTGGAAAATGCATGGTAACAACTGGATATGTTTGCCCATATTGTTGTTTCATTTGTTGTATATGAGGATATGCACGCTGACACACGGGACATTCATAATCAGAAAATTCTAAAATGACACCTTGTACTAAAGGAGATGCATTTTTGAATTGGTATTCAATATCACGCAACGCTTCTCCTGCTTGTTGCATAGAAATAGATGGCTGTTGATTCGGTGAACGAGCCATATATAAAAAGATGCCAATAAAAATAACAAGCAATACAACAGCAACTGTATTTATAAGCCATTGTTGCTGGTTTTTTTGACTAGGTTTATGTATATCTGTTTTTTTATGTGTCGTTGTTTTTTTGTTATGTGTCTTTTTCATAATAATCCCTCATACTTAGATGAAATAATGCGAGTATACATAATGCATAAACAATGCTTAATATTTGACTTGGAATCATAAAAAAACCTGAAAGAACATACAATATTGATGCAATAATAGGAACTATACCATACGTTCCCATACGTTTAATAGCATAAGCAAACCTCTGTTTATGTACTTGTAATCCTACCAAGAATAGACCTGCTAAAAAAAAAGTTATTACCGGAAGCAACACATCTAACAACAGTTCTATAGTTGACCATCCTAAAATAGTTGCTGGTAATAAAAAAATAAAATACATAATGCGTAGTACAACAAAAACAGCAATAAAAATAACAATATATCCTATAACACGTAAAAAATACCTATACTGCAAAGCATAATACATAACGGGAATAATGATACTTGCAACCATCACATATGGTGCATATAATGTGTGTTGTACCAATAATTCTACACCATAATACAAAAACCCTAACAAACTTATGGCAAGTAACGTATAGTGTCGTGTGGTCATTACATATTCAACAGCACAAATAAAAAAAATAGCAACAATACTTAATGCTATAAAAATAAGTAGCACATAAAAAGCTATGTGCCCTATTGCTTCCCACACACCTTGAACTACACCAGATTCCATACCTGCGCTAATACGCTGAGTAAGCATAGCTGCAACATCAAAAATACGTTGCGCTAAGATATCATACCAAAAAAATAATAAAAAAAAATATAAAAAATACATATACATAAGCACAAATACCATAAGAGGATGTGCTTGTACATACGAACGCAAACGCGTAAAAACTGATAACATAAATATATTATACATAAGGTGCTTTAAAAAGATAATGAAAGGTATTACTCACGAACAAACAATAAATTCTTTTCTTTGCCATCAATTTCTTTCATAATACGCTTGACAATAAGTTGTTGTGGATCTGGTAAAGACGGCAAACGCTTTTTAAGATCTTCAAAACTTAAAAATGGACCTTTTCGTTTTTCTTCCAACACTTGCCACATGTGTTTTTTACCTAAGCCAGGCAATAATTCTAATTGATGCATACGCATAGACAAAGGACGTGCAGTATTAAAAAACTCTACAAAACGCTTTTCTTGCATACCTACCACTTCTTTAACCACATAAGGTAGTTCAGAAGATGCCGTTTGTGTTAATTTAGCAACACCAATACGTCCATTAATATGATGTACCTTATCACGTTTATCATCACCAATGTACACTTTTTCTTGCAATTGAATAGATACTTCTTTTTTAGCTGCTAATTCAAATAAGACGAATTTATCCATACCCAATGCTTGAATAATAGGTGCCTTTTTATGCATAGGCGCATTGTCGAAGGGATATCCATTGGGTAAAAAATCTAAGACTATTGCATATTCTTCTTTCATAGGAATCCCTCCATATATTCATACTATGCATGTATAAAGAATACTTATTTATAAAACTTACTTACAAAGTGCAAGGATTTTAGTAATATTATCATCCTTAATGGTAATAGTATTATTTGCCAAAATCATTTTCAAATCTTCCTTAGTTTTAGGCATAACATCAAGAATTTTAACAATATGTTCATCCTTTAAACGAGGAATTTCTAAAGCAACAATGGCTTGATACAACTCTTTAGCTTGCTTATCTTTTAATAATGTTAATTCTTTAAGATACTCTTCTGTTTTAGCAGCACGAAAATTAAGTTCTTCGTCTGTTTTTTTAATTTTTTTAATTTCCTTATAGGCATCCACCATACTTAATGGCGTTACACTAACAACTGTTGGTTTCATTATACCTTAACCTTCCTTAAATGCACAGGATGTACTAAAAATTCTCGTTTCTGATTACCCAATTTAACCTGAACCTTATAACAAACTCCCTGTTGACCTACCACTACACCAACTTGACCATGATAGCGAGGATGATATAACCCACCTTGTTCAAAGGTATTAGCAACTAATTGCACCTTAGTACCAACATGTAAAGCTTGTAAATAAGATGATATAGGAACCTTTCCTCTCTGACGCAATGTTCTAGAAAATTTATAGCGAGATTTTCGTCTCATGCCACCAACTCGTGTTACCATATAGATGAGAAACTGAGAACTATTTAAAAATATTACGATTTAAGACGTAAAACAACATACATACCACACGATTATTATATTGATGCTTTAATCTTTAGATAAAGTGTGTCTAGTACCTATATAAGCTAATAATATTCCCATACCACAATACACAACCCCTTGTATACCTGTTGCACATATTGTATGCTGCTCCACAAGCACTTCTAGACCACTATGTAGGTCATGTGCCCCCAATCCACCCAAAACAGCTCCACCTAACACATACCCTAAAGCACTACTTGCTTGACAGGCATAACGTTCTTGGATATTTTGCTCACTATCCATATATTTATATATAAGTACTCATATAAATAACCTCATCGAAAGATTTAAATACTACACGAAAGAAAACAGTACATAGAGGGAGTCACATGAGAAAATTTTTTTCACAAATGAAAGAACGGTTTGGGTCTGCTCCACAGCCCGAAGATATGGAACAAGAATATGTTGAATTAGATTCTACAGTTAAACACGTAGATGATGTTGATGCAAAAGTGGTTGTAAGACCTTTTGTGATTAATGATTTTACGGATATCAAAACCATTTTAGATGCATTACGCGATGGGTATACTATTGCACTTATTAATATCAAACCACTTAAGGAAAAAGATATGATTGAATTAAAAAGAGCAATTAACAAATTAAAAAAGACCTGTGATGCAGTAAAAGGTGACATTGCTGGTTTAGGTGATGACTATATTATTGTTGCTCCTTCATTTGCTACTATTTATCGAGCAAAGGAAAGTCAATCTAAAGATTTTGAATAATTTTTTATTTTTGAATTACTACTGTTCTCATAAGCGACAACGTAATAAAGAACAACACTATCTGATACGGAATAGCAATAGTGTCTACCCATGGTTGCTGTATAGGTAAAATAAGATGACCTATAGCAAAATGAAGTGCTATTACTCCTGTAATAATAAGTGCGACATGTATTTTATTAAAATCATGAATATGATGAAAAGCACCAAAAATGGAACGATGCTTCATATATTGATGTAAAAAAGAAGCTCCATAAGCAAAATAAAATAAAAATGCATAAAAAAACACTATTTGAAATATAAATGGAACAACAGAAATAGCCATAGCTATAGCTAAATACACCATACTTGCAATAACAAAGGGAATAGTAATAAAAAACATCCATACTGCTAATGGTTTAAACAAAAAAGGTGAAATACGAAACGTACCATCTAACATATATGTCCACAATAATCCACGACTAAGAGTAAACGTGAGCACGGTTACCACTAAAAACAAAATAAGTAGTAAAATAGATTTAGCAATTAAGGTATACATTTGACTCATCAAATCATCAGGCAATGTTGTGGGATCAATAGCTTGCATATTGGTGCGTTCCATCCATCCAATAAAAGGGTCTGCTTGAATAACTTGAAAAGACAACCAAGCACATCCAATAATAATAAGAATAACTGCTAAATCAATAACTAAGGGAACAAGATGATTGTGTTTCATAAGATATTTCATACATATTATTGGATAAGTACTCATTTATAAAATATAAGAAAGATTACAGTTTACCAATAGCTTCTAATAATTTTTCATGACCTTTTACTAATTTTTTGAATTTTTCAATTGCTTTATAGACAATTCTATTTTCATCGTTTAAATACTCTAATGTCGCCATGCATAATCCACTCCTTTATTTCTGGTGTAAAATTCAATAAAAAAATAAGACCAGTACTCATTTATAAAATATAAGAAAGATTTATTAAGTTATATGATTACTTCAAATTGACGCACAACAGTGTTTAAAAGATACCCAAGAGGTGCAAAAATGGATTCAATCACAGCTACCTTAAAATCTTTTAAAAATAATAACAATAAAGTCTATTTATTTGGCTCACGTGCACGTAATACAAACCTAAAAAATAGCGATGTAGATGTCATTATTATTAGTAATGAATTTAAAAATATCCCTTTTAGACAGCGTATGGACAAATATTTAGATGCATGGACACTACCTTATGATTTAGAAATTTTATGCTATACCCCTGAAGAAATAGAACGCAAAAAAAAAGAAATTGGAATAGTACAAACAGCATTAAACGAATCTATTGAAATCACATAAATCACTATCTTTCTATTCACAATAGAAATAACTTTCTATTCACAATAGAAATTAAATAATTTTATCTAGCTTAACACACATTGAGTATTTTTTTACTCAATCAACCTCATCAAGTGAGACACATTGAGACACGTGTCTCATTTCAGAACACTCGCATAATGTCATCTTGGATTGTACGCTAATCTCAGCTTATATCCTTTTCAAACAAAATGTTTTGCTGATTCGAATAAAGTGGGGGCACAAAAAAGTTTATATATATGTGGACATACATATATATTATGGTCTACACAGAAATTCAAAAAAGACAAGCAAAGAATTATCATTACTTAGTTCACACTATTCGACTTGGTTCAAAATATAAGAAAATTAGAGTTTTTCTTGGCGTTAATTTGAAAGGTGTTTTGCTAGATGAAAAAATTACTGCAAAAAAAACCATTCTAGAGGAAAAGATACAATTATATAAAGAAACAGAATGTTTCAAAAGCAATATTACATTTAATAAGCCAATACTTACCCAAAAACAAAGAACTAAAATAAAATCTATAATGAAATCCTATTGTCAGAAAATAACAGTAACTGATAAAGATGTTCTTCGAAAAGTCCGAGAATCATTTTTAATTAAATTTACCTACCATACAAACCATGCTGAAGGAAATACTATTTCATTAAAAGAGACAGAGTTAATTGTAAAAAAGGGTATAGTGCCCAAATCACATTCTTTACGAGAAGTTCACGAAATTGAAAATACTGTAAAAGCCTATGAATATATAGAAACATATAATGGCACATTACGACATGATTTTATTTTGAAATTGCATGAATTAGTTACAAAAAATACTATGGAAAATGCAAAAAACGAAGGTTCATATAGAAAAAAAGGACAAAATGTAGCAATGATTGGCTCAGAACACTTTCCCCCAAAAGGGGGACGACAAATAAAAAAACTGATTGATAAGCTTATACAAGAATATACGTATTCTACATTGTCAGTTTTTGAAAATATTGTTTTATTTCATTCTGCATTCATTTTAATTCATCCTTTTATGGATGGAAATGGACGTGTTTCACGACTTATGTTTAATTGGATGATGATTAAAAATAACTTACCACCTTTAGATTTTCCTTCAAAAGAGCATATTGAATATACTGATGTAATGGAAATCTCACGAAACGGTGATGCAATTCCTTTAGCCGATTTTTTATACCATAGATTACTTGAGCAGTTTGAGAATGGTTAAAAGACATATTGTGTACTGATTTCAAAATCTTATCTATTTGTTCTAACATATCTTCAATATAGATAGTATCGTCACGTATCATAATATTTTTTCCTCTTGTATATAAGGCTTCATACGAGATTTTACCATACTATAATCTACCAAATCTACTTTACGCCCCACTACATATTCCAGTTCTGCTTTAAGACGCACAACATCAAAAAGACTAAATGTACAAGGAAATGCAACTAAAATATCAAGATCACTATGTTGTGTTTGTTCATTTCTTACAAAAGAACCAAATAAACTTGCTTTTTTTATACCATGAGCTAGTAAAATAGGACCAATAAGAGCTTGTATTTCTTGTTTTTGCATACTATATCAATACATATACTTGCTTATAAGTATTGTGTTCATATCATCTAACATGCAATAAACGTACCAGATTTTAGATCATCGAGTGCTTCTTTACATTCACCAACAAGTTCCCATTCTACTTTTTCAAGAGATTTTAATCGTAAGTACTCTTCTTTTGGTATAGTAACTGTGGCCATACTAGCCATGAAGATATAATCCTTTAAATACTTTTCTTGTAAAAAAATGAATTGTGTAAGTTTAACTAACACAAATATATAAACAAGTAAATCTCTAGTATCTTAATATGAGAGTCTTTAAGTCTCCAAAATTTCAAAAAAAAGCTGAAAAATTACTTTCTGCATCTGGTTTACATGAATTAGATAAATATATAGATGAGTTAAAAAATGGAAATATTTCAGGAAAACCATTAACGTATGATTTTTTAAGAGAGAAAAAATTGGAGATAAAAGAGTGTATTTTCTCATATATGAACAAATAAATATCATATTACTTGTAACAATAAGTAATAAAAAAATGCAACAAGAAACTATTGATAAAATTAAATTCTTGCTACCACAATTCCATACCTACGCATATGAATTATATACTAAATTTCAAAAATAATACTCATATCGTATTAAACCCAGTTCCACCTGAACTACTTCTGGTTGCTGTATCTAGTGTTGTTGCGTCTGTTATACTGTTACATGAATAACTTCCTGCTGAGGTATACACACAACATCTGTCATAAAATACTGTTGAATACGAAACAAATGGATTGTCTAGGGAAAGTCCTTTTTTGGTATCTACTTCTTGTTCTTGTCTATATAAGGGTATTATTCGTTGTCCTTGTAATTCTATATTATAGGTGTGTATATCATTTCCAAAGTTTTGTACCATATAGGTTATAAGATAAAAGTATTGGGTTTCTCCACTCGGAGTTACATATGCTTGTCTTTGCCCTCCACACGTTACAATAGTTCCTTGTGGGTTTAAACTGACTTGCATAGCTAATTGTTTTCCTGATTCGGTTTTGACTTTTACTTTACACATTTCTGAAGTCCAATGGTCAACGCTAAAAATTTTTCCTATGGTTTTGTCAATTTCGTCTTTCCAAATATCCATAGTTCCTTCTCCAAAAAAAAGATTGGAAAAACGACGTCCTGCAGCACCTGCTGAAGCAAATTGTCCCAACATTGCGTTGATATTTGCAGCTGCTCTAAACCCCCCTCCCAACCAATGAGACCTTGGAATAACTGTAACATCAGAAGATGGTAATTCTTGTTCAGATGTAATTGTAGCTGGTGCGTCTGTTGCTTCTTCAGCAAGCACCCATCCTTTGTCTTTTTCAAAAACAACAACTGATCTTCTACCCAAAGCATCGGTACGAATTTGCATTAATGGTTTTCCCTCTTCAGAAATGGGAACAACATAAGCTTTATTATCAATATTTAGATATAATGTACCACTATTTGAACCATCCCCCCAAAATACTTTTCCACCTTCTTGACGTGCAATCACATCAAGAGCTCTAAAAGAACGCTCTATATCTGCTTGAGATATACCAACAGGAAATTGTTGAGAAGAAAGTTGACGTGAAGTTTTTGTATTTTCATCAGGTAACGTATAAACCCTCATACTTTCTAACTCTGCCTTATCTATTTCTGCTTTAAGTTGTTCTCGTAAATCTCTACTTATTTGAGCTTCTGTTAATTTTTCTCTTGCTTCTTTAACTAAGTTTTCTGCCCTCTCTGGATTAGTTTCTGCTGTTATTTTTGTAATCAGATCATTTATTTGAGCTTGATTTTGAGGCTGAAAATCTGTCGAAAATTTAGTAGCAAATTCAGAAACGCTATTTTGGTCAGCAACTGCTTGCATAGACATTCGAGATGCATCAGTTTTTAAAACAAATCTTCTACCTTTATCATCAATATAACCAACAATATTGTTTTCCTCACTTACTATAAATCTTCCATCCACAGCAGGAACAAAATTTTCTCCACCTGAAGTTGTAAACACTAAACCAGATGTTTCACTTCTCACACTCTCAAAATCACTAGCCGGGATAGTTATTTGATTCTCGCCATTACCCTTAATTAATGATTTACCATTATTTGAAATCGTCCAATCTCCTGGAATTTCTTCTGTAGTTCTATACAATCGACCATTTATATTCATAACAGCTGTGTCTTTAATCTCTAGTAAAGGTTGGTTTAATCCACGAGGAGCAACTTTTAAAACTCCATTAGCATTAACAACATATCTCTCTCCATTATGCTCAAATGGTACACCAACTGTTCTACCTCCTTGAATCGCAGAAGAAGTAGATCCCCCGACTATATTAACAGTGACTTGTGTAGCACCAGCAGAAGAACTAGATGATCTTAATTCCCCTGTCGTTTTGAATAAATCCTCTGTTGTATAAAGTCTAGAATTCTCTGGTGACTTCCATACATCTACTGGTATCCTACTAACTCTATCCCAATTAAAAGAACTAGCTTGATAATCATTACTAGTTCCCACCAATGTAAAAGGTCCATCTGCATTATTAGCAGTTAAATAAGATAATGTATTGTCAGAATCCACGATATACATATGAATCACACCATCTTTTTCCCCTGTCAATACTCTTGCTTTTTCATAAGTTGTAACTTGAGGAGTATTAGGTGAAGAGTCTTGAAGGAATTTTTCACTATCTTCGCTCCCCCAAACTACTGGCATCAACAACACCAA
>JBLKON010000026.1:0-10336 GCA_047602725.1 Candidatus Woesearchaeota archaeon | reverse complement strand
TAATAATGCATCAGACCACGCTACACTATGTTGATCAAGTTGAGACAAAAAAGCATTAATAGCTTCATCCGTGCTATTAAGTGATTGACGTAAATGTGCATACGCGCTTACTTGTAATTGAAGGGTATATATACGTTCTAAGGTTTCTAAAAATACTGGTAATTGCGTACGTATATCAAGCTGTTTTGCTTGCTGTACTAAGGAATCAATATCTTGTATACGTTCTTTGGCATGATGTATCGATGTGCAAAGCGCCGAGAGGTTCCATTGTGTCATAGCATGTTTTAGAGATACGCATTTTTTAAACATTGTGTTTTAATGGGCACAAATAGACAATACTAGTGGTGATTTCTTGTTACAATAGGGTTCATTTGCATAATGCTTATAAAGGTGTAGGACTTATGTATAACTATGTATAATGTACAATACATTTTGTTAGGATTAGTCATTTATTTTATTATGCGTTATGCGCTCATAAAATATGCACAGTATATAGTGCGTAAACGTAAACTTGAACAAGAATATTACAATGTCATTACCATGCCTCAATACAAAGTTAAGGGCCAGTTTGACGATTAAAAAAAAATTCAAGTAATGTTACATAATCTGTTTCTATACGCAACTCGTGTGTTTGCATTACTTTGTTTACGTACACCATAAATATTTGACTTCACAATAAAGATAAATCTTTGGTAATGACATCAATATCTGCTTCTGCACCTGGTCCTATAGCACAACAGGTAACTGTTCCTGGCTCAATGGTCGTTTTTCCAGCATCAGTAATAATAGCAACAGCTAATCCTTTATCCTTTGCTTGTTGTGCATGCGTATACAATGCTGCTTCATCTCTGACTTTTACCACTATTTTTTTTTGACCACTATGTCGCCACAGACGAACAATACTTTCTGAAGCTTTTAAGGTAGCTTCCACTGCTGCATGCGCTGCTTGAGAACATGCTTTTCCTTTAGGAAGCTGTAAATCTGCACGTATAACTATCACTTGTTTGTATTCCATACTATACCAAGAAAAGTTAGACTTTATATGTATTTTTATTATGTTGTTTTATGTTTCTGTCTTGTTTTATGTTTTTATCTTGTTTTACGCTACTATTGTGTTACGTATATAGTATTGATGTGTTGTATGATATGTTCTATCTTTGCAGTGCGTTGTTTATCGTACGGCGTATCGTACGCTATATCGTAGAGCCTACTTGGTATATTTCACATTTTTTAGGTGAAAACCATCCTTTGAGATGAGAAATACTTTATAAATAGACATTAATTTTCAGTATTATGAGTTATAATGATATACAAGCAAGTGTGCGTGTGGGAAAATCTGGAGTAACACACGGTATGCTTGAAGAAATTGCTAGTCAGCTTAAAAAGCGAAAAGTACTTAAAATAAAATTCCTCAAATCTTATTGTGAACAATTTGTTTTACCCCAAGATATTGAGCGTATAGTGTTATATACACAGGCTCATGTGGCACAAAAAAAGGGTAATACGGTGGTGCTCGTACATGACAACATGGCTACAAGCCTTACTCAACAAAGAGAAAAAAGAGGAACCAGTCAAGACACTTTTAGAAAACCACGGTTTTAAAGAAGAAAAAATAGAATACCGTAGAGGTGTTACTGATATTCCTACAGGTTTTCCTGATCCTCTTAAGCATTATCGTTTATGGCATATGTCAGCACAACACACTGCTGAAGAAATGTATTTTTGGGTACTCAATTTTGTGTGTAATGATTTTGGGCTATACCAAATGGATAAGATTACTGATACGTTTGCTTCTTCAACCTCTTCAAGTATGTTTGGTGATATGCAAGGACGTTTGACTGCCCAACAATCGCAAGTAACTCAATTATTAGGAACTATTGGTGGTATGGTTAAAAACTTATTTCCTTTAGTTCGTGAGTTACGAGAAATTGAAGAGCGTTTAGGGTATTATGAAGATTCAAGTAAAAAAAAAGATGCGCGAGCTATTGTTGCTGAAAAAACACTTAAAGGCATTTGGATTGATAGGGTAGAAGGAGGTACTCAAAACCCTGGTTCTGTTATTGGACTTTCTCGTGAAGTTGGATTTACGGTTTTACCCGATTTATTTTTTGGTGCTCCTCCTTTAGAAGAAAAAGATATTGAAGGTTATGTGAATAGTTTAGAGTTTAATGAACAAGTAAAAAATATGTTAAAACGTAAATTGTTTCAATATTATCGATGGAAACAAGAAACGCATCATGAATTGCAAGTGAAACAACAATATCAAATAAAATATTTGGCACATCATTTTCAATCAACTCGATTATATATGCAATATGTAAAACCATATATTAAACAAGTGCAAATGTTGCAATTACAACATCAGCGTCAAGAAAATAGAGTGAATACCAATCAAGCGTTTATGGATTCTGGATATCTCATTAATTCGTATCAAGGATCACTTTCTGAAGTAGAGACATTGGTGTATGGAAAACCTGTGGGCGATAAGGAAGATGCATATTATCCTTGTATTTTGTTACATGTATTTCATCGTACGCAACCAAGTATGGATTTTCATCAAAAAGATGCCTGGCATCAAAAGGGACCTATTCATATTGGAAAAACGGAATTAAGTATACGTGCATATGCTTGGACCAAAAAAGATATTGAAAATTATAAAAAATATCGACAACGCGAAGAATTAGATATGCTCTCTAACATTGACAATTCTTTGCAAGAAGCTATGGATGCTTTAGGAGACGATATGTATCGCTATTTAGAAAAAGCGGGTGTTTCTGTTCCTAAAAAAGAAAATAAAGAAGAGAAAAGGGAAGACAAAAAAGAGGAGGGTATGAAAGCATGGGAACCTTTTGTTGCTATTCCTAAAGGTATGTATGAAATAGTTGCTCCCCTTACTCCAAATGTATTTGGTAAAAAAAAGAAAGATAATCCAGATGCAAAACAAAATGCTAAAAATGCTGGGAATAAAGCAAAATTAGTTTCTTGGCTTGGTTATAATATTTATAAAAAAGCACATGGTATGGCCTCATGGTAGATATATTACAAAAGCTTTTAGACGAACAGGTACAAAAAAAAGAGCAAGAAGAGGAGCAAAAAAGGCAACAACGTATGCAACAAGAACTTTCTCGCATTAAAGAACAAGACATAAAACAAGTGGAAGAAAAAAAAGAAAAACCTCAAGATGATTCATTGCAACAACGTATAGAACAAGAACGTTTAGCTCAACAAAACTTACAAAACAAAGTGGAACAAGAACACGTTATGCAATTTCAAGAACAGGATGTACCTAGATTTAATCCAGTAGATATGTATACACAACAAGAGCAAACATATAAAAGCCAAGAAGAAGAAAAAGAAGATATACAAAGAATAAAAGATAAAATAGATCCATTACACAAGGAAATAACCTATAGATAAAGCACATGAAAGGAGATTATTGGGATAGGAATGCGTCGTTTTATGATGAGTTTGCTAATATTGAAGGTAAACGTTTAGGTATCGAACAAGATATGCCTTCACTTAATCGAATTGGCTCTGGTGTAATGCTTATGAGTCAGAATATGAACCCTGCTGATGCTGTACTTAAACATGTGCGTATGGGAACTGGACATATTGAATTTTTGGCTGCAGGTACAGGTAAGGGGGGTGGCATGGGGGGAAGTTTTGCTACTTTTGAAGAAATTGAAAAAGATCAAAGGCAAGCTATTCGTGAAATTCAAAAAGCAACAGGAACCACAATTACGACACATGCAACATTTCAGGCTGAAGTGTTAGGACGTGATAGAGAAGGAAATTTTTCTGAAGATCAACGTGAAGAAAGTTTACGTGAATTAAAAAAAGCTATTGATTTTGCAGCAGATGCTACTTTTGGTGGTAGTGTGGTTGTGCACACGGGAGAATTTCAACGTCCTTTATACAATATGCCAGGACACGAAGGATTATTTAGAAGCTCTGAAGATGAACAAGAAAAAAGTAATTATGCAATTGTAGATTCACAAAAAAATAAAATTGTTATGCAAGTTAGTGGAGATAGAGAATATTATGAGCCTATTAAAAAAAATAATGAAGATGACTATGAACGTAATGAAGACGGTAGTTTAAAAGTTCGTAAATTAACTTTTAATGAATTTGTAAAAGAAAAAATAAAAGATAAAGATTTTCAAAAAGAACTTAAAAAACATATTGCTCAATTTAATCAAAATATTGATTTATCCGATGAAAAAATAAAAGATAAGGAATATCTAAAAAAAGTTTCAAATAATGCATTCATTAAAGAATATGCTGCAAAAAAATATACTGAAAACTTAATTGATGATCAGGTGACACAATCTAATTTTAATGCACTTGTTAGCATTTCGAACAATAAATCGAGGTTGCGTGAAATCAAAAAATTTTTAGACCCTAATCAAAATACATTGGCGGAATATGGAGCTAGTTCTAAAGAAGAATTATGGAAAAGTCAAGGTATAAATTCAGAAGAAGATCTAAAAAAAAGAATTTCTCAAGCTCAAGAAGATTTAATTGAAAGCGAGAAATCTGCAATTAGTCAAAAATTAGAGTATAAAGATATGAAAAATCGTCTCAAAACCATGCGTGAATATGCTTTAGATAGAGCAGCTGATTCGTATGCAAAATTAGGCATGTATGCCATGCAAAAAACAGAAAAACTCAAAAAAGATTTTGAAGGTTCTAAGTTCAAAGATAAAGTAGAAGATATTTATATTACTATGGAAAACGTTTTTCCTAGAGACTCGGGATATGGTGCTAATGCTGACGAACTTATTGATTTAGTTAAGCGTTCTCGAAATAGAATGGCTCAAGATTTAGAAGCAAAGTATGGTAAAAAAGAAGCAGAACAAATTGCTGAAAAACATATTAAAGCTACGTTTGATACTGGACATTTTCATATGTGGAAAAAATATTTTGTTAAAAAAGATGATGAATCAGAAAGTAGCTATGAAAATAGATACAAAAACTGGTATACACAACAAGTAAAAAAACTTGCTGATTCAGGTGTGTTGGGGAATGTACACATTGCAGATAACTTTGGTTATGATGATGTACATATTTCTCCTGGGGAGGGTACGGCTCCTATTAAAGAATCTCTTAAAATTTTAGAACAATCTGGATATAATAAAAAATACTTTTCAGAAGGCTCCTTTAATCAAGCAGGAAAAGAAGGTTTTATTGAAACATGGAAATTTTTAGGTTCAAATATTTATGGTGGTTCAAAATCATGGACTAATGTAGGACAATCGTTTAGTAGTGTACGTGATGGCTATTTTGGAAGACAACACAGACCTTATTTTGTTTTTGGAGATCATGCACCAAAATCTGATGATTGGAAACCATGGTCAGGAACAACAATGGAATGATTACCTTACAAATGCTTAAAGATGTCTTACACACCAATAGTAAAGTAAATGAATTGTTACTCGTTTATCATGGTATAAAACCCAGTATGCGTATTATTGTTGATAAAGAACAACCCATACAAGATATCTGTGCATCCTTACATATTCCTTGCGTAACTGCACCGTTTAAAATACAACCTACTGATAGCCATCAACCGTATTCTCACAAAGCAGTTTTGGCTTTAGAAGGATTATCTTTAGTGTATATAGGTACTACAGCGCAACTTGCCTGTGAAGCAGAACAACGTATGGATCACAAAGCATTAGGAGATGCGTTAGGGTATCCCTCTTGTTGTAGCGATTTTTTTGTAGCACATGCAACACAACAACAACAACATGATAACGATTTTTTTGAACCTTTACTTAAAGAACATGATAATACCAAACAAACAGTGTATGATTGGAAAATAAACCCCTTTATTCGTTTAGCTGATTATACACTCATAAGTCACATTCCTTGTTGCTTGCATTGTGAAGCTTCTCAAAAGATTGCACAAAGCTATTTGTATACCCTACAACAACTTCGTCCTGAGTGGTGTGTAGCATTAGAACAGATAAGTCGGTGGAGTGTGTTGTTTATTCCTCAACAAGCAACGTATTTTTTGAAACATGTACAGCAAGCAAAAGCACAACATGTTATGAGTACCAAACAAGATGCAGATGCTGAGTGGCTACAACATAATGCCCTACACATCATTGACAAACACACCATTAAAACACAAGATGTAAAAAGAGGATATCTATTACACTATGATGGATGATATGTCTACACTTATTACAGCAGTCAAAAAAAAACAAGAATTGAGACATTTAAGTACTCAGTATATTGTACGTGTTGCAACTGAACATAAACGATTACACCCTAAAGTTACGTTTGATGCTCTTGTTAAAGCTGTGCGTGCAAAAGCACGTCCGTATTATGGTATTTATCATCAACGCGTGTTACAACGAGAAGAGTTGTTGGCACAAAAAGAGTTTAAAGCATTACTTACAACCCATAAGTCCACTCAAGAACGTCTAGATGATTATGCTCAACTGTACACCACTTTTCAACCAGATATAGCCAATAAACGTATTATTGATATTGGTTGTGGATTTAATCCGTTAAGCATTGTGTTTGCACCTTATAGTATACAACATTATCATGCTTGTGATTTTTGTGAAGAAGATATGGATTTTATACATCGATGTTTAGATGTTCTCAAACAGTCTCACCAGGTAACTACCCTTGATGTGATACATGACTGGAACGTATTATCTACCTTAGCTTTTGCAGATACTGCGTTTTTATTTAAAGTTGTTGATGTGTTTGAACAACAAAAACGCTTTATTACGTATGACCTTTTACCTGCTATACAAGCACATGTGTTATTGGTAAGTTTTTCTCGTACCAATATAAGAGGAAAAACACTGACTATGCAACGACGTATGTGGTTTGAAAAGGCATGTGATAGACTTGCATACACGTATGAACATGTAATTATTGGTCAAGAATGGTTTTATAGAGTACTTAAAAATAGTAATAAAAGTATATAAAGAGTTTTCCAACTAAAACATGATAGGGGGACATGGAATTTACTATTACACGCAAAAATCATAAAAAAAAGCAGATGAAGTTCTATGAACATGATGAACTTGATGTTGCTTATCGTTTTTCTAAAGTGATACATAAAGAGTTAGGTCATCTTATCAAAGGACTTGTGTTATTTGGTTCTACAGCGCGAGGACAAAACAATAATGGTGACATTGATATTTTAATGATTCTTGATGATTGTACAGTAGAATGGACTTCTGTTTTAGGAGAAACCTACAAAATTATTATTGAACAAAAAATTGCAGAAGTATCTAAACGTATTCATGTAACAACGTTGCGTCTCACTACGTTTTGGGAATATATTCGTTTGGGAGACCCTATGGTTATTAATATGTTACGTGATGGCGTTGCTATTATTGATACGGGTTTTTTTGATCCTTTACAAATTATGTTAAAACAAGGAAAAATTCAGCCTTCTGTAGAAAGTGTCATTAATTATAGTGTGCGTGCTGAATCTACACTTTTTAATGCGCGAGGACATTTGTTAAGTGCAACAGTTGATTTATATTGGTCATGTGTTGATATGGCTCATGCATTACTGATGTATCATCATATTAATCCACCAGGTCCTGCTGATATTGCTGATGCCTTACGAGAACATGTGAAGATAGAAAAAAAACATATCGAAACCATGCGTTTGCTCTACAAGTTATACAAAGGTATTCATCATAGAAGTATTGATCATCTTTCTGGAAACCAATTTGAACACTATTATGCCTTGGTTGAACAATTTATAAAAGCTGCACAAAAAATTATGAATTAATGTGTGGTGAGTTTTTTTATATTTGCACATAATCTATCTATGTCGTTTATACCTAAAATTATGTCTATTTCACAATAATTTGCTGGCAATAGAGATTGTTCCCACAATTTAAAACTTACTGAATAATGAAAGGTATATGGCTGTTTATCAAGTGCAGCCATATATAGTTGTGCAACATAAAACTCTAAAAATGGACCTCGTAAATTGTTTCGTATAGTGTTATCATCTAAAAAATCAATATCTAATGAGCGTCCTCTTTGTTTATTCTTTGGTGTATAGAGTACAGTAAAAGGATCTTTATTTTGTTTTAAACACGCACCTATAAGTGCATAGATACATTGTTGTTGCCAGGAAGGAATTCCACCCGATTGTGCATCTAAAAAATCTGAATTAAAAGGATATCTTTTATTTTTTTGTACAGGTTCTGTTAATCTTGGCTTACTCTCCAATGCATGTATTAATACTTTTGGATGGGCTTTTTGAATACCTAATTCTACAATATGCTCTAAACCTAATTGAGTACCTTGACAAACCCTTGCAACAACAGGAATTGGTATTCTTGGAGTTTGATAACAAAAATAATGTGCAGCATCTAATGCATGGTGTGTTTTATTAACTACTTGTTCTGCTCTTTTAATCCCATTCACACATTCAACAGCTATGCAGTACGTAAATTCATCTAATGCACTTCTAATACGACCAACCCTGTTTATTTCATGCTGATTTAAGCTCATCTGTAGATATTCCCAACAACCATTCTAAATACATAATAAATAACGGAAAAATAATACCATTGACAGCATAAATAATGGTAGCTTCTATACCTAAAACTAAGGTTGTAAACACAATACCTGCTCCTCCATTTTTCATGGTAGCAAATAAAATGAGTAATATTTTTTTGTGATGGGTCAGATAATTACCAAATACAAACCATAACAGTGTTGCTATACCAAATTTTGCTATACATAAAATAACATAGATGCTCCACACTTGATCAAACATAAAAACGACTTGCCTATTACTAGCAATAATAATGTAAAATGATAAGGCATAACAGATATTAATAATGATACGTGCATAATCTGTTTTATGAGGATGTTTGCTTTCAAAATCATGAATAAAACGTGAAAGGATATAAGGTAAAATAATAATAAGAAATAATGTGGTTACTATAGATTGCATACCAATACCTGAAGCTAGTAATATTGCTGACATAAACGGAATATACAAAACTGCAAAAAAATAGCTACAAAACTCTGTTAAAAAAGCTATACGCGTGTCTCCGTGTAATACTGCTGTTAAAGAAATAATACCTACAGCAGGAGGCATTATACCAAAAATAATAAGTGCTTCTTTATGCGGTGAAGGTAAAAACATAGATAAGAACACATATAATAATCCTAAAAACACGTAATTCACACACATTAAAAAAATAATTTCTTTTATATCTTTACCATTCACATGTCTAAAAGCAATATCTTTAATAGACACACTCATCATGACTACTAAAATAGGAATAAGCATAAATTCTAATGCACGTATGGGAAATATTAATGCTATAACAATAGCTAAAGTAAACAGATATTTTGATTCAAGTAAAAAACGCATACATATTTTTTACTCGCATTATTTAAAAATATAGTTATAGACGTAATTTCTGTTATATACATACATAATACTTATAAATTACTTTGAAATGGTGTATAGTATAGGTGAACATATGGAACAAGTAATTATTATTGGATCAGGACCAGCAGGTCTTACAGCAGCAATTTATACAGCGCGAGCAAATTTGCAACCTCTTATGTTTGAGGGTGTGCAACAAGGTGGACAACTTATGTTAACTACTGATGTAGAAAATTTTCCAGGATTTCCTACTGGTGTTACCGGACCACAACTTATTGCTGATATGCGTGCTCAAGCTGAGCGTTTTGGTACACGTTTTGTGCAACAAAATGTGAGCAAAGTAGAACAAAAAGAGCATCATTTTTTGGTGCATGTACAAGACAAAGTATATGAAACTAAAACGATTATTATTTCTACAGGAGCAGCTTCAAAATGGCTAGATATTCCTTCAGAACAAACCTACAAAGGCAAAGGAGTAACTACTTGTGCTACATGCGATGGTGCTTTTTACAAAGGTTTAGAAGTAGTTGTTGTGGGTGGAGGAGATAGTGCTTGTGAAGAAGCGTTATTTTTAACAAAATTTGCAACTAAAGTAACATTAATTCATCGACGTGATGAGTTACGTGCTTCTAAAATTATGCAAGATAGAGTAAAACAACATCCTAAAATCGAGATTGCATGGAATAAAGTTATTGTAGAAGTTAAAGGAGATGGGCAAGTAGTACAAGGTGTGGTCTTAGAAGATACACAGACCAAACAAAAAACTGATTTTAAAACAGATGGTGTGTTTGTTGCTATTGGTCATACGCCAAATACTAGTATTTTTAAGGGATTGCTTGCTATGGACAGTACGGGATATCTCAAAACAGATGGGCATACTAAAACGAATATTGCTGGTATTTTTGCATGTGGTGATGTACAAGATACGATATATAGACA
>JBLKON010000025.1:0-10458 GCA_047602725.1 Candidatus Woesearchaeota archaeon | reverse complement strand
GAAAATGAAGATATGTATCTTGTTGGTACTGCAGAACATTCGTTAATTGGTATGTTTATGCAACAAGTTATTGATCACACCAAATTACCTATACGTCTTTGTGGATATTCTATGTCATTTAGAAGAGAAGTAGGATCGCATGGATTAGATGAAAAAGGTATTTTTAGAACACATCAATTTAACAAAGTAGAACAGATTGTTCTTTGTAAACCAGAAGATAGTGAGCAATATTTTCATGAATTACTCCAAAACACCATTGATTTATTTGTCAGTATAGGAATTCCTATTCGCACACTTGCTATTTGTTCAGGAGATTTGGGTGACATGAAGCATCAACAATATGATATTGAAGCATGGTCTCCAAGAAAACAAGCATATATTGAAGTTGGCTCTTGTTCGAATTTAACAGATAATCAATCTAGGTTATTAGGTATTAAAGCAAGGCATCATGACGGCAACTTTTTTGTACACACCCTCAATAATACAGCTATAGCTACCAGTCGTGCATTAGTTGCATTGTTAGAAAACAATCAATTACCAGATGGTCGCATTCAAATTCCACCGGTATTACAATCGTATATGGGACAAAAAGAGTTTTTAGAACCAGGCAAAAAGTTTTTATAGGCATCATGTCTAAAAAAGGATATGATTAATCCTTATATTATTTTAATTATCGGTGCCATTGTCACGTTTGTTTCTTGGATTAATCCAGATGTACGTTCTCGTTTGGTTCTCTTTTTCTTTATCGGTATAGCTATGATGGTGTTTGCTGGCATTAGATTATTTGTATTTCACATGTCAAAACCTAAAAAAAGTACACAAACAAAACAAACACAGCATACGCACAAACAGCATCATACCGTAACACAACCAAAAGTAGATTTTGCTGTACGTTGTCCACACTGCAACAAGTTTACCTCAGGAGCATTACCACGTTGTATGTTTTGTGGTGGCACACTGCCTAAAAGATAAAATTATTCCTCTTCTTTTTTCTTGATTTTTTTTATTTCTTTATCTAAATCAAGTTCATCTAAGAGTTCTTTATAGCGATTTCGAATGGTAACTTCAGTAACACCAGCCACATCAGCAACTTCACGCTGTGTGCGTTTTTCATTATTAATAAGGGCAGCAACATAGAGTGCAGCTGCAGCAATACCAGTTGGACCACGTCCTGACGTTAACTCATTTTTTTGTGCCATTTCTAAAATTTCAACAGCCTTTGATTGCGTTTCAGGTGAAGCTTTAAGGCTAGAAGCAAAACGTGCAATATAATCTGCAGGATTGCTTGGTAAAATTTTAATACCTAACTCACGCGTAACAAAACGATACGTTCGACCAATTTCTTTTTTATCAATACCACTAGCTTCAGATAATTCATCAAGCGTTCGAGGTACACCATGGCGACGACATGCTGCGTATAATGCACCAGCAACCACAGATTCCATACTGCGACCACGCACTAAACCACGCTGTACAGCCAACGTATAAATACGTGCAGACTCTTCTTCAACAGAGCGAGGTAATTTCAAAAAAGAAGAAACACGTCGCAATTCAGTTAATGCTAATTTTAAATTACGTTCAATAGCTGTAGAAATACGATATTGCCATTTACGTAAACGAAAAAATTTGTTACGCATCTTGTTGCCCATACCATACAAATCAGATTTTTGACCTACTTCAGTTCCTAAACCTTGATCATATTGTGTGTACGTCATAGGAGCGCCCGTACGACGTTTATTAGAACTATCATCAGAATCGAATTCGCGCCATTCTTGTCCGAAGTCAACCATATTGTCTTCGATAACTAAACCACAATCTCGACAGATAACTTCTCCTCTGTCTTTATTAGTATATAAATTATGACTCCCGCACTCCGGACATTTTCTCACATGTGAATCAACCATACGTAATTTCCCCCCAAAAACTATATAAAGTAGTAAATACATGATTTATAAACTTTTCGCAAAAAAATTATTTTATTTATAAATAATAAGGAGAAAAAGAGTAAATATGTACCAAGCTTATGAAGAGAGTAGCTCGATTGTTTACACCAAACATTCTTATTCCAAAACAAACACATACATACAACAATCGATATAGGTTTTATTCCGTGTATGCATATGCATAGTGTTACGTAACAACCATTTTTTTTGCACACTAAACACACATGTATATCCTTGTTTGTGCATAAATGAACGAATATACGCATCAGTTGATGCTTTATGGATACTACAAATAATAGGAGTACCACACGCAGCACGCAAACACTGGGTATCTGCATGTTTTTGTTTAGTTCCAAAAGGAGGATTCATAACAACAATATCAGCTTGTGTAATGGTGAGTTGTGTGACATCCTGTTGCTCAAAAACAGCTTCACAAGCAATGTTATGTGTCTGCCACACTCCAACATTGTCTTGAGCAATCTTTAACACGGTGTCATCCATATCTATAAAATGCACCTTGCTAGCCCCCAATAAGCCAGCACCTATTCCTAATATACCCGTACCACAGCATAAATCATACACGACAGCACCTTGTACGTCTGCTTTAATAACCCATAACAGCTCAGCAGCATACTCAGAAGGCGTACTATACTGTTCTAAGCGTATATTGGGATGCGTAAAACCAGACAAACGCGATAACAACATAGCCACACTTTTTTTACTAAACGCAACGCTCATACGTATGAGAGTATACAAATCTTTTTAAAGATAATTTTTTTAATACCTAGTAGGGGTTAGTAATGGTTGCAAAATTAGATATTATTTCACCACAAATAGTTTCACACCAAGTGCATGATGTGCGTGAAGAGTTAGATGAGCATTTAGATGCCATTAATAGTAATACGCAAGAAATTCAAAGTGCGTTTGAATATGTTGCAGAAGTAGAAAATAAAGTTGATAAGTTAGCAGAAAAATTAGATAATATTCTTCATCTCTTACAAGAAAACAAAAAAACACTCAAACCGTTAAGTTTACGTGAGCAAGAAGTATTTTTAGTCTTATATACTGAAAAACAATTTGTCGATTATCAAACAGTAGCAACTAAATTACAGTTACCAGTAAGTGTAGTAACAGAGTTAGTACAATCATTAATTCAAAAAGGTATTCCTATTATCAAAAAGTATGAGCATACGCAAGAAAAGATTCAAGTAGATGAATCATTTAAACAAGAACAAGCAAAACACAATGTGTTGCACATTCATGAAGTGATGCTCAGTAGTATTTCTTCGTACCAATAACACGTAACTATTTTAAAGACCTATGACTTTCTTATATGTATGGATGCACAACAACGTAAAAAAAACTTACAAACATTTATTGCAGATAAAGGATTTATCATAGGACCAGAACCTGAAATTTATCAGGGAGTTGCTGGCTTTTACACGTATGGGCCACTAGGTAAATCATTAAAAAATAAAATTGAAAAAGCCATTAAACAAGTCTTTATGCAATATGATTTTTGGGAAGTAGAATGTCCAACCATTTTACCCAATTGTGTATGGGAAGCATCCGGACATTTAGGAAATTTTACAGATCCCATGATCTATGATACTAAAAAAAATAGATATAGAGTAGATAAATTAATTGAAGAATGGTGTGCAAAACACAATATAAATCCAGATACGTTACAATTAGCATCTTGCACACATCAAGATTTTTTAGATTTGATAGCAAAGCATACTATTACAGCACCAGATGGAACAGCGTTAGTACCCAACATTACGGATCATAACTTAATGTTGCAAACAACTATTGGATTTGATACTCCTGCAGCTAATAGACCAGAAACAGCAACTACTACTTACTTACCGTTTTTGCGTTATAATCAATTTTTTAGACAAAAATATCCATTTGGTGTGTTTCAAATTGGTAAAGCATATCGTAATGAAGTATCACCTCGCCAAAGTGTATTGCGTGGTAGGGAATTTACCCAAGCAGAAGGGCAGTTATTTATTTTAGAAGAACAAAAAAAAACGTTTGACAGGTTTGTAAGTGTCCAAGATAAAGTACTTCCGTTTTGGAGTACTTCTATGCAATCGCAAGATAAGCCGGTACAAGACATGACACTACAACAAGCAGTAGAAAGTGGATTATTGGGTTCACAAGCGTATGCATGGACTATTGCATTAGCCTATGATTTATTTATTTCCATGGGAATAGATAAAAAACACATACGATTACGTCAACATCATGATGATGAAAAAGCGTTTTATGCTGCAGATGCATGGGATATTGAATTACATTTTTCTTCATTTGGGTGGGTAGAAGTATGTGGTGTACATGATAGAACGCAATATGATTTACAAACACATAGTAAGCATTCACAAACAGAATTAAGTGTGACCTTAGAGGATGGCACGAAACAAACACCTCATATCATAGAAATTGCTTTTGGAGTCGATAGACCATTATATGCTTTGTTAGATATGGCATATAGTGGAGATGAGCAAAAACCAGTGTTACAACTACCGTACCAGATGGCTCCTATTGATGTTGCTGTATTTCCTTTGGTAAACAAGCCAGAAGTATTACAAAAAGCATACGAAGTGTATGCACTCTTGCAACCACATTTCATTACCTGGTTTGATAAAAGTGGGAGTATAGGTAAGCGATATGTACGTCAAGATGAAATTGGTACTCCTTATGCAGTAACCATAGATTTTGATACGCTACAAGATAATACTGTTACGCTACGCGATAGAGACACTAAACAACAAGAACGTATATCTATTGCACAACTACGTGATCGTTTACACACCAAGTAATTTGATGAGTACTTTTTTATCTCGTTTTCCATCAAATTCGCCATAAAAAAGTTGTTCCCAAGGCCCTAAATCAAGTTTGCCTTTAGTAATAGCAACAACGACTTCACGCCCCATAATCGTTCGTTTTAGATGTGCATCTGCATTATCTTCTCCTGTATGATGATGCTCATAAGATGGAATATCAGGAGCTAAGTCTTCTAGCCATTGCATAAAATCATGCTTTAAACCTTCTTCTTCATCATTAATAAACACAGATGAAGTAATATGCATACTATTAACTAAACAAAGACCTTCTTGAATACCACTTAATTGTACCTGTTGTTCAACTTGATGGGTAATATTAACAAACGTCTTTTCTTGTTTGGTGTGTATAGTTAGATAATGTGTGTGAGAGTTCATCGTTAAACATTGCTTCCTTTTTCAAGGAAGCAGAATGTTGATTTATTTTTTCTTTTCTACTTTTTTAGCTACAGGTTTTGCTGCTGCTTTTTTTACTACTTTCTTAGCTGCTTTTTTAGCTGCCATGTGTACACGCTCCTTTGCATATGGTTATATGCAATAAAGCAATTTGTGCATAGATGAGTTTTTAAATACTTCTATTTTCGAATTTCTGTATAGCCAGTTTTTCCACAGGTAATACGATCTTTATGACTTGCCATAAAAAATCCGGAACCAGCTTTTGCAGAAAAAGGATTTTTACGTACAATCTTTCCGCCTTGTACTTCGTATAATTTCCACATTTGATATTTACGTTTAGCTTTTTTTTGAGGTGCTGCTTTTTCAGCTGCTTTTTTATTATTAGGTTTTCCTGCCATAGTAAGCAGGAGACAAGAATTGCTTTATAAAATTTTTGCTCGTAAAAGGTATATAAAGAAACACGTTTTATGTTAAAATGCAATCTATCTGGCACTAAAATAATACACATATACAAATAAAAATCTTTATATAAGGTTGCTTCATAATATACGTATGTTAAGAAAAGCAGTACATCTTAAACGAAAATCTAACACCGATTGTATTTTGTTGCATGGATATACAGGTGGGCCAGATGATTTTAATGGTCTACAAAAAACATTAGCAAAAGAATTTTCATGCAATATTCGTATTCCTTTGCTTATTGGACATGGAACAAAAGTGGAAGATTTAGACCATGTGAGCAGTAAAGATTTTATTGCTCAAGTGGAACAAGAAATAGAAAAAAGTATAGCACAAAATAAAAAAATAATTGTTATAGGAGCATGCATAGGTGGATTATTAGCTTTATATCTTGCACAAAAATATCCATTACTGTGTATAGTGCATTTATCAACACCTTACTCGATGAGAAACAAACCTACCCATCCTTTTTTGTATCCTATTATCAAATTAAAAAAATATTGGAAAAAGAATCCAACACCACTAGAAAAAGAAATGCGAAAAAATACATTTCGTTATGAGCATATGCATGCTTATGGATTTTATATAGCAAAACAAATTAAAAAAAAATGGAAAGCAAAACATATAACCACACCTTGTTTAACCATACATTCTATTAGAGATAGTTTAAGTACAACTAGTGGTATTATTCGTTTACATAGAAAATTAGCATCAGAACATAAGCAACTTATTTTATTTGATACTCCTATTCATAACTTATTTTTTAGTGAACACAAACACCAAGTAGATTGGTTAATTGTAGATTTTATCAAAAGATTTTATAAAGAATAGAGCATAAAATTCAACTATGTGGGTATTTATAGGGTTAGCATTACTAATCTCTTTTGCACTATATGTGTTACATACTAAAGGAACTATTTTATTGCTGTATTCACCAGCAAAACGATATGTTGGTGTATGGTTATTGTGTTCTACATGTATGCTTCCTTTTTTGGTGGTAAGTGTAAGTGCTGTTGTAGTACAACAAACACAAATAGTATATATGATGAGCATTAGTGCAGCTATTTTGGGATTATTGTTATTATCAGCTATTCCCGTTTTGCTGTACAATCATAAACAAGAAGTATGGAATCATGTACGTGTAGATATTCCACTTCTTTTGGGTATTACAGGTTTATACGTGGTAGTACATGTATTTTCATCTATAACATTTGTACATGCAATAATTTTATTACTTGGTTTTTTTGTCTATATGTACCACTTTGTACATAACATGCAACAACCCGTAGTACCGCAACATATACCAAATGCATTACCAGCTTTTTTTATGTTTTTATTAGGTATCTTATTACTTATAGCAAGCAGTATAGGAGTCTTTTACATAGTATCTTTATACACTATCAAGCAATATACTACGTATATGGTGCTTATACTACCTATATTATTATTATTTTATATAGGATATATCGTACTCAAAAATTGGTCAGCTAAACGGTTGCAAGTTGCATGGGGATATTTGATGTGTTGGTATGTATCAGCTCTTTGTATTCCTCCTATTCTTTTAACGTTTCACCATCCTGTACAAGGTGTGGGTTTTGATGTGTTAGCATTTTTAATTGTAGCAGTATTATATTATGGATTTATGTTAATGGATAGATGTATTTCTAAAGCAGAAGCATGGTTATTTTTATTAGTAGCAATAACATGGATACTATTTATGATCTAAAAGAGAATAATATAACTAACCATAACAATATTCATATGCTAAAAAACCTACTTACATACCCCAAACAGGGTTTTGTTTACGCATAAGCGTTGCAATATCTTTAAGTGCTTCAATTTCATCAGGACGCAACAAATCTTTTTTTTCTTTGAGTTGCCTAAAAGATTCTTCATCTATACTACTATAATACACATCACCTTCTTTAATATGTCGTCCTGCAATAACACCTTCAATAGAAATAGCCACTTGATCATTTTTAACAGCTTGATGTACTTGCTCACCATTTAGCTGAACAGCACGAACTGCACCAATAGGTTGTCCTTCATGCATCAAATACGTTCCTTTTTTGAGAGTACCTTCTACAACAGTAATACCAATAATAGCAGGATGACTTTGTCTAAACGTATGGTTTTTCATATACTCTATTTTACAAGGTTTAGGTAAACCATCCAACGTTGCTTGTTGCTCTTGTTGTTCCAGTGCAGTTTTCCATGCAACATATTCATCAATAATTTGATAAATAACAGGATAGCAAAATAATGTTATTGAAGCTTCACATCGTTTAATATTAAATCCTAAAATAACACGATGCACAGGATGTTTTGCCGATTCAGCTTGCATAATATCTTTTTTAGAAATTTCACCTACTAATGCTTTTCGTACAGGTATATCATGTTCTTTAAGGAGCGTTAAGAGTGCTTCCACGCCACCTAACGTATCAGCTTTCACAATAATACCCTCTTTTTCAGATTCAAACGTAATATCACTTATCGTTTTTTGTAAACGTTCACTCACTTGTTCAACTTCTTGTTGCCCAACAGCTTCAAAGGGCATACCTGCAATAGCTTGATCAATACCAACAGCAGCAATACGAACCCCACAAGCAGCCGCAATAGTTTTATTGGCAGCAAACGTAGTTTTTTTGTCACGCATATCTGCCACACTACATGGAGTAAACAATGCTTTGACTTTTGCAATAATAGGTTCTTGAGTGTGACCAATAACAATAACATCATTGACATGTAATGTTCCATCATACACAATAGTATCTAAAACCGTTCCTAACCCCTGTTGTTCTTTCACTTCAACAATAGTTCCTTTAGCAGGACCATCTACAGACACAAGAAGTTTTTGTTCTAAATATTTTTGAGCAAGTAACGTAATAACCATAAAGAGTTCTGACATACCATCTCCTTTTTTTGCACTGGTAGGAATAATCGCAATTTCTTGCGTAAAATCACTCACACGATCAAAACGTTCTGCTTTTAAACCTTGTTCGTAAAAAAAACCAACTAAATCATACAATTTTTGTTCAAAAAGTGTCATAACTTTTTCAGATTGTTGTTGCATATTTTGGATAAAGGGAGTTTTAGGATTACTTTGATAGCCATCAATTAAATCAATTTTGTTAGCAGCTACAACAAATGGAGTTTTTTGTTCTCGTAAAATTTTAAGTGCTTCAAGGGTTTGCGGTTTAATGCCTTCATTAATATTAACAACCAAAATAGCAATATCAGCTAAACTACCACCACGTTGACGCATAGAAGTAAACGCAGCGTGTCCTGGTGTGTCAATAAACAATAAACCAGGTATAGATACGTTTTGTGATTTGAGAAGAGGACCACAGACTTTTTTTAAATAATCTAAAGGTACTTTACTTGCACCAATAGCCTGTGTAATAGCACCTGCTTCTTTTGCTACAATATTAGTTCCTCGCACATAGTCTAAAATAGAAGATTTTCCATGATCTACATGACCAACGACAACACAAATAGGACATCGCAGTGCTTTCATACCAAGAAGGTAAAAGTTTGGCTTTTTAAGTCTTTTCACAAGTTTTTTATGTACAACAGGTACTAACAGTACCTATGTATATGCCATCCTCACACGCCATACTGCATTTTCAAGAAACTATATTGTCTTGGTATGCTCAACATAAACGTGATGTACCTTGGCGTCACACACAAGATCCGTATGCTATTATTGTGTCAGAAATAATGTTACAACAAACGCAAGTAAGTAGAGTTATTGGATATTATCATCGTTTTTTACAGCTATATCCCAACATTAAGACATTAGCTCAAGCACAAACAGTGCAATTGTTACAGGTATGGAGTGGATTGGGCTATAATAGTCGTGCATTACGATTACGCAGTATGGCTCAACATGTTGTACAACACCATAAAGCAAAAATGCCACACACACAAGAAGCGCTATTAGCACTTCCGGGGGTGGGACCTTACACTGCAGGTGCAGTTATGGCGTTTGCTTACAATAAAGATGTGGTAGTGATTGACACTAATATTAGAAGAGTTATACTTGACTGGTTTGACATCCCTGATACCATACATAGCAACGAACTGCAAGAAATAGTATGGGCTTGTTTACCTAAAGGACAAGCAAGGGTATGGTATAATGCTCTGATGGATTGGGGGGCGATGGAGCGTACTGCAAAAAAAACTGGTATAAAACCACTAAGTAAACAATCCGCTTTTGAGGGTTCAACACGCCAAATACGTGGATATATTATGAAACACGTTATTCATAACCCTCTTAGTATAGATACGATTCCTTTTGATGCACAAAAAACCAAAGAAGTAATACAAAAAATGAAAAAAGAGCACCTTCTTATACAAGAAGATACTACCCTATATATACGATGAATACAGTGAGTAGAGAGTGGATACTTAATAATGAGTGTTGGCTATTGGATGTACGTACCGCTGAAGAATTAGTGCATGGTATGTTACCGCGTGCACATCATATACCATTACACGACTTAGCATCAGCCGTTGCTATGGAACCCTCGTTATTTAGCAAAACGTATGGATACACAAAACCAAGTAAACAAACACATATAGTAGTGTATTGTCGTACAGGTAAGCGTTCAGCACAGGCACAACGTCTTTTGACATCATTAGGATATACAGCATTAAATTATGCAGGAAGTATTTGGGAGTGGAGTGAGTATGATCCATCAGTTAGACGATATACATAGTTTGCAAGAGTTGCGTATACACATGCAACAACACATCGTGTGTGAGTTACAAAAAACAGCAACGCATTTAGTGTTTGGTAAAGGCAACGAACA
>JBLKON010000024.1:0-11454 GCA_047602725.1 Candidatus Woesearchaeota archaeon | reverse complement strand
TTAAAATATTCATTATGTTAATCGTTGTTTTTACCCTATAGTATTACATTAACTTTATTAACGCTATGAACCAAAATATCTCTATGTCTAAGAAATCTGGAGTGTCAACACAAGCAACGAGCGTAAAAAAAATCTATGTAGCAACAGATCATACCGCTTATGCACTTAAAAAAAAACTTATTGCACATTACACTAAACAACATATAACATGTATTGATTGTGGACCAACACAAAAAAAAAGTGATGATGATTATGTCGATTATGCACTAAAACTCTGTAAACGTATGCATACAAAACGTAATATAAAACATATAAAACAAACAAACTTTGCATCATTAGGTGTACTTATATGTGGGACGGGTATTGGAATGAGTATCGCGGCAAATAAATGTGATGGGGTACGTGCTGCACGTATTTGTAGCAAAAAAGATGTGCAATTAGCAGTGCAACATAATCATGCAAATGTGATAACGTTTGGTGTGTGTGACCTATCAAAGGCTATACGATATATTGATACTTTTATTGCTACCCAACCCAATATGGATGCTAGGCATGTGCGAAGAGTAAACAAGGTGAATGCCTTATGATAAAACACCATAGTATAGTTCCTAGTATTATTGCTAAAACACCAAGTGAATTACAACAGCGTGTACAGCATGTAATACCGTATGTGCAAGCAATACAATTAGATATTATGGACGGCAAATTTGTGAGTGAGCAATCGTGTTGGTTTGACGTACAACGACCAGATGTTGCATATTGTGAAGCACATATGATGGTAGCAGATCCACTAACGTTTATCAAAGCGCATAAAGATATGTTTGATTGTTTTATTATACATCAAGAATCAGTCGATGATAGTGTGTTACATATATGTATTGATGTTGCAAGACAATATAATAAGCGTGTAGGTATTGCACTTAATCCTCAAACGCCAGTTGAACATATACAAGCGTATATGCAGCGTATTGATATGATATTGTTTATGAGTGTGCAACCAGGGTTTTATGGTGCTCGTTTTGTGCAAAGTGTTGTACAAAAAATTGCTAATTTTGCTCCTCATAATCCAGGACTCATACTAGCATGTGATGGTGGCATTAATGATGCTACCATAAGCGCTTTATATAAAGCAGGTATTCGACAATTCTGTGTGGGCTCCTATTTGCAAGATAATCAGATAGCTGAGCGTATACAAATCCTTAAACAAGCAATGAAGTGATGATATATGAAAACAACACAACCAACTCAACAGCAACTGTATGCAATGGCTCAACAGTTACGTAAAGATAGTATTATGCTTACTACTACTGCTGGTAGTGGACACCCTTCGAGTTGTTTGTCTTGTGCCGATATTATGTCTGTATTATTTTTTGATACATTACAAGTCTGTCCTAGTCAACCACATCATCCAGATAATGATGAATTTGTGTTAAGTAAAGGTCATGCAGCGCCTATTTTGTATAGTGCTTTGTATCGTGCTGGATTAATTCATCCCACGTATTTTGATACGTTGCGTCAACGTAAAAGTCCTTTACAGGGACATCCTATGCCTCAAAGTATTGGTTGGGTAAAAATGGCAACAGGTTCTTTGGGCCAAGGTTTAGGAGTGGGAGTAGGTATGGCATTAGCGCAACATCCTACCAAAAAAATATATGTTCTTATGGGAGATAGTGAATGTGCAGAAGGTTCTGTGTATGAAGCCTTGCAACTTGCAGGATATTATAAGTTACATAATTTAACGTGTATTATTGATGTTAATCGATTAGGACAACGTGGGCAAACGATGTTAGGCCATGATGTACATACGTACAAAAAACGCATAGAGCAATTTGGTTGGTATGCAGTAATATGTGATGGCCACCATATAGAAGCATTACGTATGGCACTGCGTACACATACTGATAAACCCTTATGTATTATTGCACAAACGCTCAAAGGAAAAGGAGTGTCTTTTATAGAAAACAAAGAGGGATGGCATGGTAAGGCACTCAGTGTATTAGAACAAGAATTGGCATATAGTGAGTTATCTGATAGTATGCTAAGTGTAAAAAATACCAAACAAAAGAAAAAAACATCAGATGATATTGTTTCTTTACATGCACCAAAGTATATTCTTAAGGCAAAAAAAGAAAGTAAAACATCATTACGCTTAAAGGCAAAAGCAACATATGAACAAGCAACGTCTACACGTAAAGCATATGGTGTAGCATTAGCACAATATGCGCAACAAGATAAACGCATTATTGCATTAGATGCAGAAACAAGTAATTCTACGTTTAGCGCATTAGTAAAACAAAAAACTCCCAAACAATTTATCGAAAGTTTTATTGCTGAACAAAATATGGTCAGTATGGCTTCAGGTCTTGCAACACAGGGGTTATTGCCTTGTGTGTCTACGTTTAGTGCTTTTTTTAGTCGCGCTGTTGACCAGTTGCGTATGCATGCACTTTCTCAATTACCTTTAGTGTGTTGTGGTTCTCATGCAGGAGTTTCTATTGGTGAAGATGGAGCTTCTCAAATGGGTATTGAAGACGTTGCTATCTTTAGAAGTTTATTGCATAGTTGTGTTGTTGCTCCTAGTGATGCACTAAGTGCTCATAAATTATTAGCTAGTGTATTAACCTACACGCAAAAACAGCGCTGTATAGGATATATGAGAACCTGTCGACCAGATGTCCCATTACTATATCCACCTCATGAAACATTTCCTATCGGAGAATTTAAAGTATTTCCCGTTGCACCATTACATCATGCAGTTATAGCTACGCATGGTGTGTTAGTACATACTGCTTTAGAGATACAAAAAATATTATTAACACAAGGTATAGCAGTTGCTGTTATTGATTGTTATTGTATACAGCCCTTTAATGAAGAGGGGTTTGCACACTTTGTACGTCATCAAGGTAGAAAGGTGCTCATTGCCGAAGATCATCAAAAGGCAGGTGGTTTAGGCGAGGTCCTCACCTATGCATTACGTGAAGTGGAATGTAAAGTACAACATCATTATGTACATCGCATAGCACATAGTGCACCTATGCAAGATTGTTTATCGTTACAAAGTTTGAACAAACAAAGTTTACTTGCATCCATACATAAACTGGTATGATAAGGTAAGGGGGATGTTGCTTGTTTCTACTATAAAGGTTACACACATCTTTAAAAGTATTGTAACGTACAACTTAGTATGCATATCTATTTGGATTCAGCAGATAAAGAGCTTATAAAAAAATCAGCCAAACGTATTGATGGAGTAACTACTAATCCTAGTTTGCTTAAACAATCAGTAAGTAATGTACAACAACCGCTGCACGAATATGTACATGATATTTTTGAAATCATGCAAAAAAAACCTGTTTCTTTAGAAGTTGCTGGTGGTTCATCCATGGAGATGTACAAACAAGCTAAAGCATTATATCGCAGATTTAGTAGCATACGCCATCATGTAGTTATTAAAATTCCAATTAACATGTATCATCAAGAGCATCATGCTTCTTTAGAAGTGATTCATGCATTAGCAAAAGAAAAAATTCCTACTAATGTAACATTAATTTTTACACCAGAACAAGCATTAATTGCGGCAAAAGCAGGAGCAACGTATGTGAGTCCTTTTGTAGGACGTATGGATGATTTTTTACGTAAGCGTCATGGTATTCAATTTAATAAAAATGATTACTATCCCAGTTTTGGCTGGAAAGAACATGGATATACACTAGAAGATAATGGTGTTATTTCAGGTGTACATCTAGTGGAACAAATTGCAAAAATATATACAATACATAAGTATACTACAAAAATTATTGCTGCGTCGTTACGTCATGTTAGACAAATCAGAGAATGTGCATTAGCAGGAGCACATATAGCAACTATTAGTTATGAATTATTGTCTGCTATGGAACATCATGAACTAACGCAAAAAGGTAATGATGCATTTATACATGATACTATTGAAGAATATAAGGCATTAATGAACGATGAAGCACGCATACAATATTGATACGACCGTGCAATATACTACTATCAGTAGTCTTTGTACTCCTCTTTGTGCTACCTTAAAAGAAGTGGTAAAACATGGTACATATGATAGTGCATATGCTTCATTACATTGTGTGGATGATGCTCATACTCAAGTGTTTGCGTTAGCTAAAAAATTAAAACATCAATCGTATGGTGCTATTTTTGTTGTAGGTATTGGAGGAAGTAATTTAGGCACACAAGCACTTGATCAAGCATTACAGCAAAGTACAATACCTCTTTATTTTGCAGATACCATGAATGTACGTATGATACATGCGCTACAAAAAAAAATGGTACAGGTTTTACATGCTAATAAACGAGTATTGTTAGTACTTATTAGTAAATCAGGAACAACAACAGAAACTATTGCTAATGGTTCGATTTTACTGCGGGTACTTAAAGAACATTTAGTAGATTATCACAAAGACGTTGTTATGATCACTGACCAAGGTTCTTCGCTGTGGGAGTATGGATATGAACAATTGTCTATTCCCAAATTAGTAGGTGGGCGCTATTCTGTATTTAGTGCAGTGGGTATGTTTCCACTCTTGATGGCTGGATATGATATTAAACAAATATTAGCTGGTGCACGTAAGGCACAAGAAGATTGCATAAAACCAAAAAACGAAGCATTATATCGAGCAAGTATTTTGTATCACTACTATACACAGCACATACGTATACATGATATGTTTTTGTTTGATACACATTTAGAAGGTATCGGTAAATGGTATAGACAATTAGTAGGAGAAAGTTTAGGAAAGGGTAGTGTGGGTATTACACCAACGGTTTCACTAGGCACAACGGATTTACATTCTGTAGGGCAACTCTATTTAGGTGGTCCACTGCAACACATAACGACGTTTGTAAGTGTAGATGAGCACGCATATGATTATCCTATTGATGGTATGAACATATTACCTCAATTACAAGGTCGCACCTTACATACGGTGTTATTAGATACGCTTGCAGGGGTAAAAAAGGCGTATGAAAAACAACAACGTTCTTACATGCATATTGCCTTACCTCGTTGTGATGGCTGGCATTTGGGATATCTATTACAAATGTTGATGCTAGAAACGATGTTTTTAGGGCATTTATTAGGAGTTAATGCGTTTGATCAACCTCATGTGGAGCTGTATAAACAAGAAACACGTAAGATTTTAGAAAATAATTAACTATAAAGTAGTTACAATAGAAATATTTATAAATAATCTTTAATTACTCGTGTGTATGAAACAACTACTCTATACCATTCCCCTTATTGCGGGAACACTTTCTGCTAATGATGTAAATGCTCAAGATGTGCGTGAAGTGCCTTCTAATAAATTTCCTACACTTCATCATGCTATACAAAAAGCACCAAATGATCTTAATGGTATACATATTGTTGTTGATACTTCTGATTCAGGCTTATTTCCAGATATTGGAGGACTTGAAATAGATAATGATGTAAGAAAGATAACATTTGTAGGTAATAGTGGTTATTCTATTACTCAAATAGATCCTAATAAATCTCTAATTCGATCAACAAACCCACAATCAGTAACTATTATTAACGCTCCTTTATTGGGAAATGATGAGTATACTACTCATACCATACAAGGAAATGTTGAGTTAAAACAAACAACTATTGAGGGTATACGTAGTTCAGCACCACTTTTTGGTCCTGGGGTTACCTTGGAAAATGTAGTTGTAAAAGGTCATGGAGACCAATCAATTGTAGCTGATGGTGCATCTGGTTCTTATGTTACCATTTTAGGTGGTCGTATGGAATACGGTACACTTGATAGAAGTGTTATTGATGCACAGGTTACTGGTGGTACTATTACGAATTCATTGGTAAGAAATGGATATACTGGTACTGGTAATTTTCCTTTACTTGCTGATGCAATTGATGAACAAGGTCGCTTTACTCTTGAGTATCTAACCAATGGACCATACAGTGCAGTTGTTGCAAATGAAGGTACTTTTGTTGATAGAGATGGGAATAGTCGCGAAAATGTTACTGCTATTGGTGCTTATGCAATATTTAGCGAAAATGGAGTATCATTTCCCTTATTAGAAGAATTATGTGCAGGAATAGCTCCCCATAGTATTGGTGATGCTAATAGAGATGGTACAGTGAATGGTGTAGATGCACAATTATTATATGGACTTACGTGTCCAACGCCTACCCCCACTCCGTCTCCCACACCTACACCAAGCCCAACGGTGACGCCAACAGCTACGCCGACACCATCTCCAACACCTACGTACACGCCTACGCCGAGCCCAACGGTGACGCCTACTGCCACGCCGACACCTTCTCCAACACCAACAGTAACTCCGAGTCCTACACCAAGTCCAACGGCGACACCAGTAGTCACACCAACAGCTACGCCAACACCTACAGTAACTCCCACACTAACGCCTACGCCAACTCCTATACCCACAGCAACGGCTGATATGTTAAGAGATTATATCTTAGGAAAACCAGGAATTGAGTATATTGGCAATGGTATGCTTGAAATGAATGGACAAATGTATATTGGTGATATTAATAATGATGGTGTTATTGACGCAGGAGATATAACGGCTTCTTATCAGTAATGTTTATCTATTTTATTTTTTAATTTCTTGTGAATTGAATACGTTTTACCACTTCTGAGTAGATTAAAAATAGAAACATTTATAAATAAAAGTTAACTACCACTTATAGGTGAAATTAGAAATGGCCACACATAAAAGTTTACAACCATCGTTAGATAATTTATTAGAACAAGAAGCGTTTACTTTTGGACAAATCCAAGCCCATGAACCTTTACTAGGTGAAGGTTCACTTGGACGTATTGTAAAAAAAACTGATTCAAGCAAAGAACAAGGGTCTACTAGATTATTTAATCAGTTTGATGGAGCTCAAGAAGAACGCAAGTCTATTAAACAAGATTCTTATCTAGGAAAGAAAGCTTTTGGTTTACCCGCTGAATCTGCATCTGGAAAATTAATTACTGAAGCAGAATCATACCTTACAGATATTCACAACTTAGTTACTAATAATTATTTTGTACATACCAATAAGACATTAAGTGAATCAGGAGATCTTTCAATATTAAAATCTAGTACAAGTAAAGCTGAAGGTATCAATAAGAAAGTAAACACATGGAAAGATAGGAATACAATTTTAGCTAAAAGAGTTGATTCATTAAATGATGTACTCACAAAACTATCTGAAAATTACGCGAAAATTGAATCTCCAGATGAACAAAAGAGAGTTCTATATAACATAAATGAAGTATTACATGGGTTAAAAGAAGCAAAAAATGTTTTACAAAACAATAAATACTTCGTTAATAAAGTAAATGCAGAAGATGAAGCGTCTCATGTATATAAAAGAGTCTTAGATGTTGTAGAAAATAAAGATTTTTATGATAAAGATTTTGTAAAAGCACAAGCAAACCCTGAGACCACTCAAGAAGGAGTGGAAGAAAATAAAGATGCTCAAAATACAAAGAGTGAAAATGAAAAAACAACATATCAAATGAATGATACTATTGATCTACACATACATTTAGGGAAAAACAGAAATCCCAATCAAGCTAGTTTATTAGAAAATATTTCAAAAGATATGACACCACAACAACGTGCTCAAATAAAAACAGCAGAAGATGTTTATAATGTATTGAATAAATATGAATTAGATCCATCAGAAGTTGAGACTAGAAAACATACTGTATTACCATCTACAGAAAATGGTGGGTCTGCAAATAGCGGAATAGAAGATCGTGTTATCCAATATCCATCGAGTGGAAGACAAAACACATGTGAGACACCTCAGGTAGATCCTCAAACAGATAAAAAACAATACACAACTAACGAAACTTCAAACCCTGTTAGTAAACCTGTAAATGCATGGACAACATTAAAGGGGATTGGGGGGGCTATAGGTAATGTAGTAAAAAAATCTTATCAAAATACTGTAGACACCCTACGTAAAGAAGGTGCAAACATTAGAAATGGAGCTAATAATATAGCACATACAATAAAAGAAGATGCAAAAGCAACATCTCCTAAACGAGCAGGTATTGCAGCTTTAGCTACTGCAGCAATAGCTGGGGGAGCATGGTTAGCAGCACATCAGGCTTCAAAAGTATATTGGGAACCAAGTAATACTGAACGTATTGAAATATTAGAACGCGAAAATGATGTACAGGCAAGACAAAACAGTTCATTAAGAGCTGAATTGCAAAGAATGTATCGTCAACAGGAAATAGATACAGTATCAGTAGATTCTCCAATAAATACCTATAATAGAGATAATACAACAGTATCATATCAACCACATATTAACTTGGAAGAACAAATAACTATTTCAGATAGAATAGGAGCATTAGGTGATATTCGAATTAATACTCCAAAGGGTGTAGTATTTTTCTCTCCTCATCAACAAAATACATTAGATAGAGTGAGTTATCTTGCAAATGTATTAACTCAGCCAGTAGATGGTGACTCAACTAGAACATTAGCACATTATTTTACAGGTGATGATACAATAATTGAAAGAAATGATATTGTGCAATATCCTACACGTTTTATAGATGCTATTGAAGATAAATTAAATACGTATAGAGGAGCACCGGGTACATATACTATTGGAGGTAATGAATAATGAAAACAGCTTATAATGTTGCATTAACTGGTGCACTAGTACTTGGAGCATCTGGATGTATGTCAACAAAAGTAAATCCAGTATATCAATCAGGAAAAGAGAGCGAAGCTATTACATATCATGATGCTAAATTTCCAGCAGTACCTCAACAACAACAACAAATAACTATTGATTCCATTTTAGAAAAAGCAGGAATTAATACAACTCCACAAGAAACTCAAGAGTATACAACTCCTATTACACTTGTTAGGCCTACTTATGTACTAGTACAAACAGAAGATGGTATTGTGTATAGTAGATTAAACAACGATGATAATACTACAACCCCAATATTAACACGAGATGATAGTACTACAACTACTTTAGATACTCGCATTGTAGGATTAGATAATGGATTAGGTTGGGTTGCCAGTGCAAGTCAACAGCCAGTTCAGGTCTATTCCGGATTTGTAAATGAAGGTTCATTAGGTGTATTTAATAAAAATCTAAGACTATCTGATCAAACAAAAGGATTTGGTGTAGTTATTGCTTATGTACCTCGTGAGCAAAACGATACTGAAATTTACAGCGTTGGTAAAAGTAACGCATTAAGTAATGATATTATACGAGGTGCAGGAACAACTGCTATTTTGGCAAGTATCGATCCTAAATTAGCAGTATTTGGTATTTTTGAAGGTGCTTCTATTGCAGTCAATCATGGAACGTCATCTATAGCACCTCAGGCAGCGTATATCAATAATAAAATACGAACAATAAGCGATATGCCACAAGGGCAACTAACTGAATTAGTAAATATTGTAGATACATTAAATTCTTCAAATATAAAAGTAACCCACGATGGAAATTTCTTTGCATACATGCCACCAACCATAGATGGTTCTATTAATGCAAGTGGTATGCAGTATCAGCCTTTTTCATTTGAGGATGGTTCAGGAGTTGCATTTTTTACACCAGTAACAACTCAAAAAGAGTATAATACGGTTTTAAGAGCTCTTGGGTTAGCGGGTTTAGTAGGGTATACCTTATCAAATACCACTTCAGGTTCATCCTCACAAGGAGAATCTCCAAGTAATGGCTCTCCAGCAACTCCATCTGGTGTTAGTGGTGGTATTACAGGTCAACCTGGATTAACCCAATAATTTTTATTCTTTGTATTTTCTTCTTATCATTTACCTAACACAAGAAAAATCATAATCTAATTTACCTATATACAAATATTAATTTCTAAAAACAAGGGCGGTAACGGGGAATTGAACCCCGGCCTAAGGTTCCACAGACCTTCATGCTACCATTACACCATTACCACCGGTTATAAGATAGAATTGCCCGTTGCTTTATAAATATTATGACAAGGTTTTCACAACTGTTATATATCTATTCTTTCAAAAAATACCATAAGTGCCAAGCAAACACGATACCTACGTACAAGAACTTGTTGAACAGCTTGAACCTAGATATGATTCTCTAGAAACAAATGTCTTAATTTATTATAAAAAACGAGTAGTTGCCGAAATTGATATTCTTGCAAAAAAAAATGACACTGTTCATGTCTATGAAGTAAAATGTTCCTATAGAATAAGTAAAGCTAGAAAGCAGATGAAAAAATTACAAAAACATGTTCCACATGCCTTAGCGTTTTTTTACTGTGGAGACTCTAGACTGCTTACTGTGTTGTAACACATACCACAAGCCTACTGCACCAACGACAATCATAATCAAACAATATACTTGTCCCAAAGAAAACAACCACACTCGCTCTGGATCATCACGTAAAAAGGTAATAACAAATCGTAATACTCCATATCCTAAGAGAAAGCCATAGCTTGTAACCCCTATAGGTAGTTTTTTACGCAAGGTATACCAATATAAGATACCAGTTATCACCAACAACACTATATTTTTTGCACTTTGGTATAGTTGAGAAGGATGTCTACATAATTCATCCACAGCAGGAAAAATAACACACCAAGCAACATCAGTAGGAGTACCGACTAATTCACCATTAATAAAATTTGCAAGACGTCCTAAAGCTAAAGTGACAGTCATAGGCACAATAAGTGCATCAGAAACTTCAAGTAATCTCACCTTATATCGTTTACTAAATAGCCATAACATCAGTGCACTACCTAATAATCCGCCATGAAACGACATACCACCTTTCCATACTTCTAAAATAAGTATAGGATTGGTAAAAAATACGTCTGGTCGATACAGTAAAAAATATCCTACACGACCACACACCACAGCACCTATAAATAAATAAACTGTAAGTATGTCTAATTGTTGTTCACTGAGTGAGATTCTTTTTTTACGAATAAGATAGAGATAAAAAAAATAAATAAGTAAAGCTCCTATAATATAAGCTAATGAATAATAACGAATATCAATAATTCCCCAGCTAAATAGTGATGGGTTTAATGTGTGAACATACATACTACACTAACACCCATAATTATTTATAAATTATATGATGTTTAAGTGGTACACAAACTCAAAATATTTATTAAGAGTATATAGTATAAAGTGTATATGTCTAGCTTTACCCATGTCATTACATATATTAAAACACATATCTTGCGAGCATTTGTATTGCTTATAGTAGTAGCAGTAGCTTTTTGGGGTATTGAGCGTATTAATGCAACATTATTTGATGCACTTCCTCCAATAGTACTAACATTGTTGGAGTATGGTTCCTGGCAAGCATTTTTGATATTAGGCATAGCAATGCTCATAGGAACACTGTTATGTATCCCATTTTTTCCTTTCGTGTTTACTGCGGGAATGCTTTTTGG
>JBLKON010000023.1:0-11548 GCA_047602725.1 Candidatus Woesearchaeota archaeon | reverse complement strand
TGCAGGCTTGATGAGGCAAAATTCCATGAAGGATGAATGGTAAATGCTGATGTAGTATACACATTTATACCATTCTGTACAGACCCGAACATATGTGTTACGTATCCACATCAAAAAGATATTGAGGCAAATACGTGCGTTTGTAAAACGCATGCCATTCTATACTATTATAAGACGCAATAATATCTTTAAAATCTTCACGTAAATGAATACTAAAATGTCTAATACGATTTCTATCAAACGACTCAATATCAATTTCCATATGCCATGAACCAATAGTTTTGTGCATGCGTACTACTTCTTTGGTATGCAACAAAAAGTCACGCAACTCCTGTTCTTTTTCATTGGTTAAATTATGTAATTGTAAAAAAATACGATAACTAAGCAAACCAATACTTTGATGATGCACAATATATTTAGTTGCTCGCAAAATTTTTTGTTCTTGTAGCTCTTTTCTCATTTTATGAATAGTTACACTATGCATACTAGTACGCTTGGTCAAGCTACGAATATTTGCTAAAGGATCTTTGACAAGATGTTGTAAAAATAATATTTCTTGTTTGGATAACGTATACAACGTTCTATCACCACCAATAATAATATGACTTGGTAATTGCGCATATTCTTTTTTTACCAAATAAGAGCGTGGATACAAGTACGTTACAATATTAAGAACAATATCATGACGTTGCAAAGAAGGGTATTTTTCAATAATGTCACGTAATTCTTTATAAAAATGACTCGGATTAGGAGCACACATTTCAATAACTAAATCATATTCACCATCCATTTCATACAAAGCAACAACGCAGGCATGTTTTTGCAGATAAACTAATAATTGATCTCTATCCTTTTCACGAATATATGCACCCCTACAATACACACGAAATAATAATTGACCAAAATAAGAATAATCAATAACACTAAAAGCAGAACCTAACACTCCTTTTTTTTCAAGTGCTTTAATTGCATAATGGACACGTTGAGCAGACCAGCGTAACGTACGAGCAATATCTTGCAAACGTGTATCTGCAAGTTCTGACACGACAAACAGTAATTCTTTTTCAAGCATATATATACCATACTAATAGGAATATATAAAGTTATTTAAACAATGAGTATATTCGTATCGTATGCAAAATCCTTATGATATGGAAATACAACGAGTCATACAAACTATACAAGACCAACAACCAAAAACGGTATGTTTACAATTACCTGATGGGTTAAAACCATTTGCAAAAGATGTAGTAGATACACTGCAAGATGCGTGTCCTGGTGTACGTTTTGTAATATGGGGGCAATCAAATTTTGGTGCTTGTGATATTCCTATTGGTTTAGATATTATTAAAACAGATTTGTTAGTGAGTTTTGGTCATTCTCCTTGGGTGTGGGGAGATGAGTTGAAAAGATATTAGTAAAAACAGCAATCTATACATACACTAATAATAGCAAAAAAAATAACAGCTAAAAATTAAGGTTTTTTGAATTGAGCTGCTGTAGCAATTAAATCAGCATGTCCCATAAACATAGCACGACAACAAAAGCGCTTCATACCTAAATCGCTAAACACTTTATCAGGAGCTTCTTTAACAATACGTTTTTTATACTCCTCATGTAAATGAGCAATTGGTTTTCCGCAACTTTTACATCTTACTTGAATAATCATTGTTAACCTCTATCTGTACGATTTTTGTCGTTTTGCTCTCGCTTTACCATGACTGTTTGGCTTAGAAGCTTCTTTAACACGTACATCAGCAACTAAAAGTTGTCTATCATAATGTAAAAAGGTGTTTTTTAACTCATCACTTTTAGTATGATCAACTAAAGCACGAGCAATAGCCAAACGAACAGCATCTGTTTGTCCAGTTACACCGCCACCTTGTACATCAACACTAATATCAAGTTTTTTTGCAAACTTATCTGCCAACATAACAGGTTCTTGAATACGTAAACGTTGATACTGCGTACCATAATTATCTAACACAATACTATTAACACGCACAACTCCTTTTCCAGGACTAATAACTGCACGAGCAATTGCTTGTTTTCTTCTACCAGAAGTTTGTAATGATTTCATTGGGAACCTCCTAAATGTTGTGCAACACGTTGAACACTAACAAATTTTCCTTTAGGTAATTTGTCTTTAGTATCAAAACTAACCGTTGCCACACCTTGTAAGTCTGCAGGAACACCTACATAACATGTAATGCGTTGATAAGCTGCTCGTCCGCGAGGACTTTTGTAAGGCAACATACCACGAATATTACGTTTAACAATCAAATGTGATTGTTTAGGAAAATAAGGACCTTTAAGAGGAACAGTACGTTCACGTAATTGTTGAAATTTTGCAAGTACTACATCTTGTGTACCAGAAAATACTGCTTGCTCACAGTTTACAATTTTAATAGTTTGACCTAACAAAGCCATTTTTGCAACCTTAGTTGCCATACGACCAACAATACAATCTTTTGCATCTACAACAATCATCGTTTTCTACCCTATTATTTTTACTTTTTGTGCTTTTGGATTTTTACTAATATAATCGTCCAAGACTAATGCTTTGCCTTTTGCTTGTTCAATTTTTTGACGAGCTTGTGTGGAATACTGATGTGCAACAACTGTAACAGGTGTGTCAATAATACCATAACCTAACACTTTGCCAGGAACAACAAGAACCAAATCTTTTTGCGCATAGCGTTGCAATTTACTAACATTAACCGCACTTTGTTGTTTTCGAGCTCCAGCTAAACTATCAGCTATTGCCCTCCAAGCAGGAGCTTTGGTTTTTTTTAATTTGTCAATTAATACATTTGTATAATGGTTTTTCATTGTTTATCCTCATGCGGGAGACGGGGTTCGAACCCGCGCAGGCATAAGCCACTAGGCCCTCAACCTAGCCCGTTTGACCACTCCGGCACCCCCGCTTATTTAAGCGATGTTACAGTGTCAAGCAAATCTTGTAATGCTTTTTGAATATATGCACATCCTTGCTGAACCATAACAGGTGCTTCTAATTGGCCCCATGACTCAACAGTTACATGTAGTACTTTTGAGTCATACGTAACGCTTACAGCTTCAGGATATATGTCTTCACATGCATCCACTAAGCCATGTTTTACTATTAATTCCTTACTAATTTTCCCATTATCTACAACTTTACTAGGAAAACGTTCAATATAAGTTTGCAAATCTTTTGCTTTATTGTTTACTGTTATATGTGCATCATAACTATAATACATAGTACCTGGAGACCATTTAGCATGATCTTTACCAATACCAAGTACAGCAATAGCCTCACATTTAACTTCTTGATCTTTTAATAATAATACAACAGGTGTTTTTGCATGCGCACACACTGCTTTAGGATCCTTACTTTGTAATTGGTCAGCATACACTGTTTGAGGACCCTTAACATCTAAGGTAAAATGTAACTCACTTCCTAACGAAGATTCTCCCTCTACACGCCAACTATACGTTCCTACTTCCGTAAGAATAGGTAATAATCCTAAACGATGTGCAAGCACTTCATCATATAACACAGAACTGTTTTTTGAAAAGTGTACATCTTCAATAGCTAGCGTTGGTACATAATCAATAACACTACGACGTAATGCATTCATATAAGCAACACCTACATCAGATACACTAAACGTAATGACATCTTTTTGTTTGCTTACAGGAGTTATTTTCATACACGTCGTCCTCTCTTTCCACCTTTTTTACGACAGGAATCATGAGGAACTGGAGTACAATCCTCAATAATGCCAACACGAATACCCATACGTGATAATGCACGTACAGCAGCTTGAGCACCAGGACCAGGACTCATAGGACCATTATGGCCACCAGGCGCACGAATTTTAATATGTAAACCAGTAATACCCTTTTCGTTTGCAATTTCAGCAGCTTTTTTTGCAGCAGCCATTGCAGCAGTAGGTGAAGATTCCATACGATGGGATTTTACAACTTGCCCACCAGAAGTTAATGCAATCGTTTCCATACCGCTAACATCAGTTAAATGAATAATAGTATTATTATACGAGGAAAAAATATGAGCTACACCCCACTTGATTGGTTTTTTCTCAGTCATGATGCATCCTCCTTAGTAACCTGTTCACTTGTTTCCTTTACAGTTTCTTGTTTTGGAGCTGTTTGCTCAACAACTTCCTCTTGTTTTTCTTCTTTTTTATGCTTTTCTTGGTAAGCTGCAACACGTTCTGGATGGGTTTCATCGCACAATGAAGAGCGTGTAATAAAACCAATGTTAGCTTGTTCTGCAACAGAAACAATATAAGATGGAGAGGTAATAACCTTATCCCCTACAGTAATATGTCGATGTACAATATATTGACGTGCTTGTTTCATAGAGTTAGCCAATCTTTTTTTGTACACTAATGTTTGTAAACGTCGTTCTAACACATCACGTACATGTAAACCTAAAATACGATCAGAATCAGCACCAGCTTCAATAAGGCCCAAGCGAACCATTTTTGCAATAAGTAATTCCTTTTCTTTTTTAGCTTGTGGAGTAGTAGTCGTTTTTTTGAAATTTTCAATCATATTTTTAATAATAGTAGATTGACGCATAATTTCAGTTTTATTCTTTAAACCATATTCTCGTTTAAGCAGCAACTCTTCTTCCAAGCGAGCTTTTTGCCATGGATGCATCGGAGTGATGTATTTTTTTCGTAATCGTTTGCTATTTCCCATCCTAACTCACTTTTTCTTTGCTTTTTTTGCTGCAGAAGCTGACTTTGACTTACTTTTTCTGAAGTTTGAACTTGTACGTTGACCACGTAAAGGTAACTTCCAAGAATGACGTAATCCCCTATATGATTTTGTCTTCATCATACGTTTTACATCATTTTGTGTAACAAATGCTAAATCAGCATTTAATAAATGAGAAGTTTCACCAGTTTCAATATCATGTTGTCTATTAAGCATCCAGCTAGGAATACCTGCCTTAAGAGGATCTGCTAAAATAGATTCAATTTTTTCAACATCATCTTGCGATAAATAACCAGTAACTGCAGTTGTATCAATATTTGCAGTGCGTAAAATTGCATGAGCTAAAGATGTACTAATACCAGTAATCTTAGTAAGAGCATACAAGATATGTTTTTCTCCTGGTAAATCAGTGCTTGCAACCCTGACTAAATAACGTAATTCTTGTTTGGATTCTTGTTTTGCCATTGTTCAATTTCTAAATGGAAGAGAATACTACTTGCATTTTCTTCCATGTCATCGGTATGTTCTCCCCGACGATGCTCCATCAAAACCAAAGGTTCGACATGGATATATGACAAGGGAAATGAGTACTCTTTATAAAGATGATGTTTGTGTAGCAAAACAGCCTCATATAGATATAATCCGATATCCTGTAATACATGTAGGAAAAGAGCATATTATGGTGGCTCTTTTTGAAGAACATTAGAATATATTCTAGATAAAACATATTGTATAGGTATAGTAAAATCAGGTATATCATAAAAGGGTTGTACAATAGTAGAGATATGTGGTGTGATATCGCGTGTATGCCATATTGGGGGACTCAGTCTATGTAAAGCAAGGAGTTCTAAAAAGCTTCCCAACATATTTTTTCCATCTTCATCTTCTTGCTGTAAAACAGATGTCCAATCACCCGTTTGTTGTTGTGTTTTTATATCGTTATACATATCCCGAGAAATATAAAAAATATCTACTTCAGTGTTCCAAGTTTCTTCAAGGCAATGATGTATGTGTGGAGAGATAGAATTTCCCAAACACCACAAATCAATATCAGAATCAGGTCGCTGTTGATCAAATAATTGACTACCTCCTAAATAAAGAATAGTAGTATCTAAAGATGATAACTCTTTACTTAATGCTTGTGCAAGAACATTCTTTCTAGCAAGATGTACACGAGGCCTAAGGTATGCAACCATATCAGATGTGTCATGTTGTAAGGTGTGATGATGGCTGGTATAGGTACGAATAAATTCTAGTAATGCACTCATGTTTGTGTTAGAAATAGCCTATATATATAAATTATACCACAGGATGTAACCATTTGTGCACGATATAAGGAGTCAAAAAGCTCATCACATACATACTTGCAATCAAATAAATATGATACATACCTACCAAAGTAACATCAAATAAAAAGGCCATATAATACGTAATAGTAATAAAACCAGCAATACTTAAAAGAGGAATAATAAGTGCCAAAAATAAATGATGGTGTATATCTAAAAAATGATCAATATGTTTGACTACTACAACAATTAAGTAGCCAAAACAGCCACCTAAAACAGCAGTTAACAGGTAGGTTAGCTGTAAAGGAAATAAAATGAGAAGAGGGATAATACTTGTTGCTATAATAACATTGCCTATAATAACAAGGCATAAAAACATCCAATGTAAGAGAAGAACAAACCAAGGTGTAGAATATTTTTGTGCAAAAACACTACGAGCATGGGCAAGTTCTTGGTCACTCCACCCTTTTTGTTTCATCTTACTCAACAAGTGTTCACTATGTTTCATGGTGAATTATATGATAAGCAAGTTTAAAAACATACTGGTTTACTTTTTTTTAGATTTTTCAGAAATTTTTACTACTTTTTCTTTAAGTAAATGGCTATTGGGAATGTAAATGATGTCTCCCTTAGCTGTTTGTACCCGGGATTCAATAAGATTCATATGTACTAATTTGCCTTCAATAGTTCCTACACGGACAAGATCGTTGACAAATAAAAAATGCTTTTTTTGTAAAATAATACCAGCAATAGCATTAGGAATAAAATCTTTAAGTCCTAAAAACATAAATAATAAGATAAGTAAAATAATACCTACACTTACTGCTTTTAACACATAGGTAGCTACTTGTAGTGTATCTAAAGCCATAATAATAGCTATAAAATAAATAAAATACGTAATGCCATTAGCAATAATATCAGTAAGAGGAATTTTAACATGGGTTGCAGAGTGTACCAGTTTGTCTAAAGAAGTATCTCGTAAAACACGGTGTAAGAGTTTTCCAAGTAATTTTCCTGCAATAAGTCCAACAAATAAAATAACAAATGCTAAAGCTAAGGTTCCTAATATAGAAACCAAAAACTCATATGCATTAAGCACGATGTTCATAATAAAAAGATAAAAGCATAAAGAGCTTATAAATATTTTTGTTAAAAAAATGAAGAATTATGTGATTTTTTTAGCATTTTCCCATAGCATATAAAACAATTCTTTGAATGATGCAGTAATTTTTTTGCTATAAATAAGAATAAATGTCATGGGTTCATCATAGTTCATAATAAGTATTTTAGTGTCGCCATACATTGCAATAGGAATCATATGGGCAAAGGTGGTTGTTCGAATTTCAAACCCTTTTGTTTGAATAATGTCATGAATAAATGGTGTGTTTTCTGTTTTAAATAAAACTTTGGGGCGAATTTTCTTTGAAGTGACATAATGACAATAATTTTTTTTCCAAAAATTGTTTAGCATATCTGATTTATTGCCCGTAACTCCCATAACCAAGTGTTGTTCACCTATTATTGCACTTGAAAAAATCTCTCTTACTACATTTTTTAAGCCTTCATAGCCAAGATAAGTAATTGTGCGTACTTGAGTATCTTGAAATTGTAGCGTGGAGAGTTGGGGGATTAATATATTTTGTACCATAGTTTTTTCTTGTTGGATTTCTTTTTCTTTTTCGTCTAAATATGCTAAAAGATGTTGAGGTGAGGTAGCAGAAAAATGACGTATATTATCAATAATAGATTCAGTAACGAGTCCTTTTGTTTGTAAACCATATAATAATTCATATATTTTCCCAGAATTCAAAGCAGATTCTTTAAGAATTTGTCCTGTTTTTGCAGTTCCAATACGTAGTAAGGCAACATATACTTTAGCTTCACTTTGAGTAAGACCAATTTTTTGTAAATAAGTTATATCCAATTTACTCTACACTAGTGGTTGGGTAGTATTTAAATATTTCTATAAGTATAAACTACTTAAAAATAGTTACAGAGGTAAAAAATGAACAAAAAACAAATGGTATATACAGGAGTGTTGACTTCAGCACTTGCATTAAGTGGGTGTGCAGGTACATATATTCATCCCTCAGGACATATTAAGCATCCTTATAATGCAACCATGCAAGAGCGTCAAGCTGCAAGAATAGACACACAAGCAGGTAGATATGTTGCTTCAGATGACTTTGAAGTGCGTGATGGACAAATCCATTTTGCATTACGCAATTATGATACTTTGACATCAAAGGTACAAGTAGCTAGACCATTTTCAGGACTAGACTATAATACGCTATTGACTATAGGAGTTACTCAAGAAAATGGAGAAGTACGTCCTTTACTTCAAAATCAAGTATTGGGAGCTTCTCAAACTATTGCATCTCCTTGGGGAATGGTACCTGTTCATGTTGCAACATTAGATACATTAGAACAACGATTACAAGAAAAGGCAACTCAACATGGTTTTGAAAATCCTCAAGATGTACGAGTTTATGTGACATCAGCAGAACAGCAACAACCGCCTAGTACTTTTATTGGAACAACTACTGTTTGGGATCCCGTTACCGGTTTTTCACGAATTGGATCTCGACCACTTAAAAGTATTATAAGTGATGCAAGAGGCGGACAACAATCACGTTATGTTCGTGTGAGTATACCAGTACAAGGGCAGATAGATGGAGAAGCGGTGCACACAGCTCATGGATATGTAAGTATGGATGAATTGCGTAGTAATGATACACGTTTTAGTATGTTTACAGGGCACAATTGGGATGTAACTTTTGCGCCAGAGCCACGACCAATTGATGATATGGTAAAAACAATAACTAATCCTGTGCGAGAAGTACTCAATACTATGAGTGGTTTATCACGTGACACTAAAACCTTTGTCAATGAGGCAGAAAGTTGGGATAGTAGATATAATACCTGGCAGTTATCTCAACAATAATATTTTTTTATTTTTTGTAAGATGTAAGGTAGATATGAGATAAACTATTAAAATACTACTTAGTATTTTTTTGTATGCACACCAAACAACTCTATAATGCTTTTGCTTCTAGTTATTATACTATGAGAAAAAATAATAAATATCACAATGAATATATAGAAAAACCAGCAGTATTAAGATTATTAGGTAATATACATAACAAAAAAGTATTAGATTATGGATGTGGTGTAGGTTCACTCATAAAAGATCTACTTCAAGCAGATGCAACAGTAAAAGCATTTGATATTTCTAAAAAGATGGTACAGTACGCACAACAAGCACATCCTACTTTAGATATTAGAGTAGGAAACGGAAAAACTATACCGTTTACAGAAAAATTTGATATTATAGTAGCATCATTAGTAGTCCATTATATTAAAGATTGGAATGCTATGTTTACTGATATGAAACGAGTGCTCAAAAAAAAAGGCATTATTGTATTTTCAACAGGTAATCCAGTGATGGAAGCAACAGAGAAAAAATACATAGATAATAAAAAATATAGAATAGTACAAGATTATTTTACTAAAAAGTATGTAACCGTTTCCTGGATATCTGATGAAGCAAAACAATATCAAGTCAAGTCGTATCACAAAACATACGAACACATCATAAAGCTTATCATAAACAATGGATTTACAATTATAGATTATGATGATTGTAAACCACAAGCAAAACATATAAATCCTCACAAATATGCACAATACAGTAGCACGCCATTATTTTGTGCATTTAAAATACAATGGAGGTAGGATGTACAAAGCAATATTATTTGATATAGTAGACACCATAGCTTATGCAAAAAAATCTATTGATTATAACAAGGCATCACGTATAGTTCAAGCATATAATTATCCTATATACGCTCAAGCACTTCAAGCATCTTTGCGTTATGTGGTATTTGTAAAAGGCCACGACATAACATCATATACCCAATTAAGTAAACAAACATTACAGCATCTGTTTGTGCCTTACGATAAACGACTCATAGATGCATTAGCAAAGTATCTTGAACAATCATATGTATTAGCTTATACAAAAGACTATGCAATGATTAGAAAAAAAGTTACAGTACCTAGAGGATTGGTAACAACTACACCCCGTTTTATGTTTGAACATGGATTAAAAAAGTATTTACATGATTTTAGTGTTATTATTACGTGTAAAGAAGCAAAAACATCCAAGCCAGACCCTAGAATATACAAAATGGCATTAGAGCGCATAGGTAACTATAAACCATCGCAGGTATTATATGTAGGAGATGACGTAGATTTAGATATACAACCTGCAAAAAAATTAGGATGTACAACAGTCTATATACACAAAGAGGCAAAAATATGTAAACATGCTCACATTAATATATCTTCTTTACAAGAATTGCTACCTCTTCTAACAAGATAATTATTATTCTCCCAACATTAATTTTACATATCCTTTGGTGATAATATCTTTTTTGGCAATACCAAGTTGTTGTGCAAAATCTAGTATTTTTTTGTGTTGAGCGTCTACATCTTCTCCTATAGATTCAATTTCTACAAAATTCCCTAAATGTTGTATAGTATCTATATTAATTTGCATACCCTGACACGTAAATTGTGTTCTTGTTTTTTTAATCTCTACTAATATGTTAAAACCATTTGATATAAGAAGTTGTTGTAATGCGTGAGCATCTGTAATATCTTGTTCCCATTCTTGCCAAGCAATATCTTGTGTTGACTTGGATGAACCTTTGAAGGTAAGTATAGTTTTTCCATGTTTTTGTCTAAAACGCATAATAAAGAGTCGTTGTGTATCTTTTTCAAAGGTATAGTACACATCGTGTTCTTCAAATGTACCTTTACAAACAGCACCTAAGGATACTAATGTGTCTTTAACATTACCTGTATCTTTAAAACGTATTTCAACTTCCATGCATGTTGTAGGTAGTGTTGATTTATATATATTATCACAGCATTTATATACATATAAGAAATCTAAAGAGATATGAAAGATATCGTATTTTATGATATACAAAAAAAGCAATATAAACCTCCGCAAGGTGAACGTATTTATTTTAGACCAACAGTATATGTATTTGTTAGAAATAAAAATAATGAGCTCTTAACCATAGTAGATGCTAGATCTATGCAAAAAGAAATACCAGGTGGTGGAGTAGAAATTGGTGAAGATATCCAAGATGCATGTATTAGAGAAATACGAGAAGAAACAGGATATGATATAGTATTAGATACCAATATACCTTTCTTTATACAAAAAGATTTAGGATATAGTAACAATAAGTATGTGCATTATATAAACATGTATTTTACGGCAAGTGTAAAACATGAAATTCCTCATAAACAAGCATGTGCTGAAGGTGAAAAAATATTAGAAGTAGCTTTTGTACAAGATGTAGATATTGAACAATATGTATATTATCAACAGGATGCTATAAAAGCATATCTAAAAAACGATGTTCTACAAAACAGATATATACTATCCTGAGTTAGGTTGACACTTTTTACGTGTGTAGCAAAAAAGATAAGGAGTTGCTACAAATGATACGTAA
>JBLKON010000022.1:0-11841 GCA_047602725.1 Candidatus Woesearchaeota archaeon | reverse complement strand
TGGCAATGTCTGTCTTGTGTACATTGTAACGGATGAAAGTCGATGTTGTATAATATTTCATCAGACGGATTTGTGATATACATACCTTCTTCAAATCCAGGATTTTGCCCCCAATCTGACCAATAGTTCCCAAGAGTTGATTGATTAAAGAAGTTGTTAGAACTTAAAAGTCTATAAAATACATTAACTTCATTTTCAAAAGTGTTTTGAGTGAAGATGTTATCTCTATTAATTTGACTAAAGGAATACATACCATATTGAGTATTGTTAATTATAGTATTATTTTGAAATGTTGTAAGTGCAACACCACCTGCCCCCCCTCCTAGTTGAATACCAATGTTATTTTCATAAATAGTATTGTTCACCACAGTATTTTGTGATGTTCCTGAAAAAAAGATACCAGCACTATTATCAAATTTTTTTATATTAGAAACACTCGAATTAAAAATTCTAATATTGTTATTATTAGATACAAAAATACCATATCCAGTATAGTTTTTTATATTACAATTTTGAATAGTAAAATTACTAACTGTTCTTACTATTATCCCATTTCTAAAAAAAGAAAAGTCAGGATTACCAATAATATTATATCCTTGGCAGTCAAAAATAATATTACTTTTTTCAAATGCAATTCCATCACCACTTAAACATATCAAATCTTCAAATAAATAAAAGTAAGGAAGAATTAAGTTATCAAGTTCAGTAGTTTCTTGAATCCTTCTTCCACATAAACTATTTCCATCTTTTAGTGCTAAGTCTGCAGTATCTTCATATTCTATATATGGAGTAAGCCAAGTATAGCCACAAGTTGTGTGCAGAACTTCTTGTACATTGGGTATATGATAATCACATCCGATAGCTTGATTATCTTTGATATCTAAATAAGGACAATTGTAAATAGTTTGTAAAATTTTGTCTGGAGAGCTTGAGCAATCAACACTTTGTGCAAAAGCAAAAGGAATGAGTAGGAAAACAAAGAGTAGTAATACTTTTCTCATAAAAGTGTAATTCACATATCTTTTATAAATATTACTATTGGGTAGTTAATAAAGTAATGCAATTCCAAGCAAAATTCACACGTTAATTTTATATACACCCCATAACAAAAATATAATATGGAAACTATTTTTACAAAAATTATAAACAGACAAGTACCAGCATATATTATCTATGAAGATGATGATTTTTTATCTTTTTTAGACATACATCCTCACGCAAAAGGGCATACATTAGTTATTCCCAAACAACCAGTAAAAACACTTCTAGAGTTAGACGCACAACAATCACAAGCTTTAGTAAACGCAATCCAAAAAACGTGCGATATTATATTACCAGCAGCAGGCGCAACAGATTGTTCAGTATTAACACGTTGTGGTGCTTTAGCTGGACAAGAAATCTTTCATATGCATGTACATATCGTACCAAGTACACAAGAGCATCCAGTTGCCTATGGTAGTGCAAAATATGAGTATGATTTGCAAGCATTTTACAATCAACTTAAGAGGTAACCATGGGACACATTGGAACTATTGGTAATAAACAAGTCGCATTTCCCAAAGCAGCATTAACAAAACACGTTGCAGTGGTAGGTGCTTCAGGTTCTGGTAAAACAGTATTATGTAAAGTATTATTAGAAGAAGCAATGGCACAAGGCATACCAATTATTGCTATAGATCCCAAAGGAGATATAGGAAGTGTAGCAATCACCCATCCATCCTTTGATTTTAGACCGTTTGTAAGTAATCAAAAAGCAGTACGTACAGCCCAACAATATGCACAATCAAGTCCTCGTTTTACCTTACAGCATATCCAAAGTACGATTTATACACCAAAGTCTACGTATGGAAAAGCAATTAATGTCGTTCCTAATTTACAAGTTCCTCGCGTCAAAGATGAACAAGTATATGAAATGTTAACAGAAACAACAGCACATGCTTTAATTACACTTGCTGAAGTAAAAGGAGCAAAGGCAGAAAAGTTCACAGCGTTTGTAACAGCACTCATTAAACATGCTTGGGATGCTAAAGAATCATTAGATATAGCAAAACTTATTACGTATATATTAGAGCCCCCCTTTCAAACTATTGGTTCTTTACAAATTGCTGATTTTATAACAGACAAAGAACGTAAACAATGTGCAGCAGCACTCAATGTACTTATTACCAGTGCTTCTAAACAGTTATGGGCACAAGGAGAGCATGTAGATATGCAACGTATGTTGCAAAAAAATCAATTGAATGTTATTGATTTGCGATTTTGTACTCAATTTGAGCGACAATATATTGTAGAACATATTTTACAAAAAATAGTTGCTACTATATTTCAAAAAGGTGGTTCACCTTCCTTAAAATATATGTTATATATTGATGAACTTGCAGGATTTATTCCTCCTTCGCCTGCTAATCCTCCTGTAAAAAAATTGTTAGAAATGCTCATTAGGCAAGCTCGCGCTTTTGGATTAAGTGTGATAGTAGCTACCCAAAGCCCAGGTGATATTGATTACAAATTGTTGGGAAATATGGCTACACGTTTTATTGGAAAATTACGTACTCCCAACGATATAGAAAAAGTAGCATTAGCAATGCATATGGCACCTGCTCAATTACGTGAGGAAATACATGATTTGAAAACAGGAGAATTTTATTATCATGATGCACAAAAAGATATTGCACGACGTATGAAGGGGCGCTGGTTGGTGAGTTATCATGAGGGTCCTTTGAATAAAAAACAAATAGGTTGGATAAATGATCCGCAAAGTCGTCCTACGTTTGCACCATTAGTGTATAAAGAACAGAAAAACAATACACCTGATAAACAAAAAACAAAACAAAAAGATATAAAATCACTACGTAAGTCTACAAAAGCTCATAAGCCAATTCCTACAAAAGATTACTTATCTCCTTTACAAAAAAGTATACAAAAATATGCAGATAAAAGTACAACAAAAATTGCATTATATGACGCAACAGTATACAAACCTCATCTACGTCTTGTTATTGAAATAAAACCATTTAAAGGATATACATTCCCATTGCAAGGTCCTTTTGTATTTGATGTAACTACGCGTTTAATTCCTATTGGTAATTATGTACAACACCAAACATTTCGTACGTATATTCCAAAAGACATTAGTATTGAGCCACCTAAGCGTAATATCAAAGAAGCATTTAGTTATGCAATCGCACATGCTCAACAAGAAGTAACCACAACACTCTATTATAGTGTACATCATAACAAAGTATCAGATAATAGAGATGTAATAGAAAAAGCAAATTATAAGGTATTACAATTGCTTGCTCAAACTAAATTAAGACAATTAGATGCGACCATAGCATCTATTGATAAACAGCATAAGCAACAAACGACACAATTGAAAAAAAAGATACGTGAATATAAACAACGTTTAACACATACTAAAGCAAAACGCATGATTAAACGTATATTTAGTAAAGTAAAGTTGCAAAAGCAAACAGTGGAAATGAAAGATATACAAAAGCGCATCAAACTCTTAGAAAAAAAGATAGTATCATTAGATAAAATGAGAATCAAAAAAATACAAACGGTCGTTAGAAAAAAAGAGCGCATTGAAGATATGTGTTATCAAAAAGCGCATACTCACGTATTGCATAAAAAATATAGACCAACACGCAAAGAAATGAATATTACGGCAACTATTTTATTAACTAAAAAAAAGTAAAAATACAGTACAATCTATTTTTGAATAGGCTTGTTTGAAAAGTTAAACATCTTTTCAATAGAGACATCTGCAGGTGCAACATCATTTCTATCAATAGGAGTATCTACAGATTGTGTACCTTCTAGTGTATTTTGTTTGGGTTGAGCAGTTTGTCGAACAGGTGCTTGATATAGTATCTTTTGTTCAAGTTCATCTAAACGTTTATCAACTTTTTTAGCATACTCAGAAAATTGTTTAGCTAAATCAAGTAATTGATCATACGTTTGTTGACGCATTTTTTTCTCTAATAGCAACAATTCTTCTTTAAATACATCATGGTGTTCATGTGTATATGCTTTATCAACAGATAATCCATGAATACTTGCATTACCAATTTGCGCTTTAGTAGTTTGCGCAATACTCTCTTTGTCAATCGCCATATTTTTAAAATGAATATTAGAATGTATCGATGTCATGACGTTATCTACTCTAGTGTGGTTTATATACTTTGTGCTTTACGATTTTTCATCGCTCAACAATACTTCCATCATCACAGCAAAAGCAGGACGTGTAATAAGTACACCTAAAGTTACACCAACAATAGTAGTTAAAGCAAATCCTTTAAGTAAACCTGCACCAAAAAACAAAAGAGGTAACAATGCTGCAACAGTCGTAATATAGGCACCTAAAATAATAGCAAACGCACGTTTGACGCGCTGTTTCCAGGTCTCAGAAAGGCTTGTGGAGCGCAGTGTTTGATCAATAATAACAATTTGATGATCTACACTTGAACCAATAACAATAATGATACCTGCAATAGCAGCTAAATCAAGTTGCCATTGTAACACAACAGCAGCAGCTAATACTAAAAGTACTTCAACTAAACCTGTAATAATAACAGGAATAGCAATAATAGGACGTCTATAACGAATAAGAATAACACTAACTACACCTAAAATAGCAAGTAATCCAACTAAAAGAGAATTTCTAATAAAAGCACTTCCTAAGGTAGGTGAAATAGTATCAGCTTTTTCAATATGTAAACTCACAGGTAAACTCCCAGTTTGTAAAATGTTTTGCATTTGACGCATATTAGCAATAGCATCTTGACGTGCTTCACGTTCAGTTGAACCTTCCCCAGAACCAGTAATTTGAATATGATTCGTTGCACTTCCTCGTAAATCAGCACTAATGCGTAATTCATTCATAAGTTCATCATCTAAAAATAAACGTAAATCTTCACTTAAATATCGACCACCATCAGTAACAATTTGAAGAGGGCGTGTAGCATCTGCTTGTCTACGCGCAGCTTCTTGACTTAACACAATATTCAAAAAATAACTACATACAAATCCACCATCAGCACTAGGACCACACGTAGTAATACCAGAGTTTCCCGTTCCTCTCGGTATGGAAACATCGCGTTGACCACTACCAAAAACAAGCGTGTCACCAACATATCCTTCAAATTTTCCTTGTGAAGCAATAAGTTCTTGAACTTCAGCAATATTAATGCCTGCAATTTCAACCATGATAAATTGAGGCACTCCTCCAATAGCTTGTGGTAAATTACGTACCACAGTTACACGAATATCAGAAAGTCCAAACATATTAAGACGTAATTCTAAAATATCTCGTAAATGTTCAAATTCATCATCGGTAATATTCCCCTCAGGACGTAATAAAACTCGAGTTCCCCCTTGTAAATCTAAACCCTTTCTGATTTTATTAGTAGGTGCATTAACGACATCCAATCCAATATCAAGTGTTTGATTTGTTTCATTATGTGCTTCAACGCGTACCAAATACGTGTTTCTATTAGTAGTAATATCAAGTAAATCACCAGGTTGTGCATTATCTATAAAAGAAAAATACATTGTTACATCATCAATACGCTCATCATTAATGTGTAAAATACGTTCCCATTGTAATGCTCGAACTTGATCAGAAGTAGGAATAGGAATACCAGCTTGATGTGCTGCACCATCTTGCTGAACATGTCTAATAGCAACACCTTGATGAGTAAACGTTGGTTGAATAAGTAAAAGTGCAACAACAATACACACAAGTAAAAGAATGACGCGAGGATGTTTGATAATGGATACTATTTTATCTTTCATGATGCTTACCTCGTTTTACATACCATAATAATAGTCCTGCATTTGCAAGCCACGTAAAAAATGCATCAACACATAATCCAATAAAAATAATAAGCATAATTTGAGAAATAACTGCAGAGTCAGAAACAAGTAAGGCAATTAAAACAGCAACTAAAGTAGTTCCTGTCATGAGCATTCCTGTTTGAAATGCTCCAGTTAAGCGCTCTTTAATAGGCATTCTGTGTTGTTTAAGCATACGGTTAGTTAACATAATATCAGTATCGACACTATACCCAATGAGCATAAGTAAAGCTGCAAGTCCACCGGTAGAAAATTGTACACCCAACATATTAGCAATAGCAATAGTAACTACAATGTCAGCAAAAGCAGCTAAGATAACAGCAATACTTGGAATAATAGTTCTAAATAATATAAACACCACAATACCCATAACAATAAAAGCAATAATAAGTGCTTTAATCATATCTTGATAAAACGTATTTCCTAAATTAGCTCCCGTTGTTTCTTCGCTAATAAATTCAGTTGATAAAGTATCACCATATAAAGCTACAACAGCTTCTCGTAAAGCACTTGTTTGTTCAAACGTGGTAGCATCTGATTCAACAATAATACCAGCAAGCTGACCACGTTCTTGCACACCACGCACAAGGATTTGTTGATCAAACTGTTCTTGTAATGCTATTTGGATATCTTCAACATCCATAAGTGGAGCTTGAGCAACAGCTAAACTGTACCCACCCGTTAATGAAATACCTTTTTGCAGAGGAGCTCCTGTTTGTTGATATTGAAAACCAATTTGCACAAGAGCAAGAAGTAAGACAAGTAACGGTAAAAAAATTAACACCTTATAGTGTTTTTCAATAATCCACATACTACCTGTCAAAAAACGGTTGCTTATAAATGTTTTGCAAGCTCGCTCATATCTATGGTAACACACTAATGTATGATTGGTAACTATATAGGTAATTACAGTTTGACAGCAATCAAATCTCTATCAATAGTACGTATGATTCTTTCTAGCTGTTCAATAAGCTCAGGATAATGTTTGGTGGTATGTAGTCCATGCTTCATTTGTGTAGCAATATCTATTACTTGTCTAAATAAACGAATAATGTCCCCTTCAGCTAAATTACACACATCTAAGAGTGATTGAAAAGAATTGCCTTCCATCCATAAGTACACCAGGTGATAAAGACGTTTTATTTTTTGGATGTTGACAGCACGCATCACTTCTTTTTCTGAAGACACAATACTAACAAGTGTATGAATATTAACTCCCTTAGTAGAAAAATGGTCAGATGGTTTACCTTCATACACTAAACTCGTTAAGAGGAGTGCTAATTGTTTATCATCACATTGACTAAATAATTCAGTAAAGACAAATTGACTAATAGCAATTTCTTGCATATACATATGTGTTGCAAATTCTCCTTTCCAAGTTAAATCTCCTTTATCTAAAAATTGTAGTTGTTCTAAGCGACGCACATAATGAGAAAAGCTTGTCATAATACGTGATTGATGAGAGCTTTGTTGTTTTACAAAATAACCAAAATTAGATTGCAAAATAATTTTTCTTGTTTTTTCATCATAATGTTTCATTAAATTCAATACGGTGTTATATGATAATTTAAATTGGCTTTCAATAGGTTCAACGTCTTTGTCTATCAGTTTTTCAATATGATTAAAATCAAAACGCTGTCTATTCACCAATGAAATAGCATAACCCACACTATCAATACCACGTCGTCCTGCACGTCCTGCAAGTTGAAAATATTCTTTGGTATTCAAAAAGCGAAACGTACGTCCATCATATTTTTCCAAGCTAGCAAAACACACACTACGTGCAGGCATGTTAATACCAACGGCAAATGTTTCAGTAGCATACAGCACTTTAATAAGTCCTTGTCCAAATAAATGTTCCACAATTTCTTTTAAATTAGGAAGCATACCTGCATTATGTACACCAACTCCTCGAATAAGCAGTTGTTTTAATTGTTGGGCACTTTTCATTTTTTTAACATCATCATGCATGTGTTGTTGTACATAACTTAGAATAGCAGATTTTTGTTTTGCATCAACTAAATCATATTTTCTGGCAGCTTCTTGTGCACATTGCCAGGTACCTAAACGTGAAAACACAAAAAACACACAGGGAAGCCAATCGCGATTTTTTAACTCACGAACTAAATCACGATGATCAGCGGGTTTAATTTTTTCTGGTTTACCTCTTCTGTTACGTGATGGGTAGTCAGCTAAATGTTTACTTTCTTTGAGTTTAGCAAAATCACTTAGCCCTACAAATACATCAAAAAAATGATGAGATAAAGGAACTGCACGTTTTCCGTAAAAGACAGTATCAACTTGATGGTTTTTTATATGAGCAATCCATGCAGCAAATTGATCGTAATTAGGAATAGTAGCAGATAGACATACAAAACGAACATGATTAGGAGAAAATATAATGCTTTCTTCCCATACCGTTCCACGTTCAGGATCATTAATAAAATGAATTTCATCAAAAATAACATATCGTAAATCATCAAACGATTCATTATCTAACAACATATTTCTATAAATTTCAGTAGTCATAATACAAATAGGAGCTGTTGGGTTAATAACTACATCTCCAGTAAGTAATCCTACGTTATCGCCATATTGTTGTTTAAAATCTCTAAATTTTTGATTGCTCAAAGCTTTAATAGGAGCTGTATAAATAACACGCCACTTATGTTGAATAGCCATATCAATAACATAATCAGCAATAAGTGTTTTCCCAGTTCCTGTAGCTGCTGAAACGACTACTGAGTTTCCTTTGTTAATAGAGCTAATTGCATCTTTTTGAAAAGCATCTAACGTAAATCCATTGTATTCCATAAACATATTGCAAAGAAGTACTCTTTATAAGTGTTGTAGTAATATTTATAAATAAATGACCACAAAAACTTCCTATGGCATTCAGCACACAACAATTACGTTATTTTTGGAGAACAAAATATCCATGGTTTTTTGTAGTATATATTCTAGTCATTGGATTGCTTCGAGGTCTTATTACACAAAATGTTGCCGATCCAGAATTGGGATTAAATATCTTAATGATAGCAGCGTTTACCTCGTATGTGTTTTTATACATATTCTATCTGTACGGTGTACGTCCTATTGAATTAGAGCACCACTTTCACAAAAAGTAAGAACACTTATAAATAAAGTGATTCTTTTTATCTGTATGAAAGATGTCTTAGTTGGTGGTATGGCACTCATTGAGGGGGTGATGATGAGAGGCCCTACAAAAATAGGTATTGCAGTACGTGATCCTAAAAAACAGATTGTAACTAAAAGTGAAGCATTTACCCCATTAACCCAGCGCTATAAGATATTAAACATTCCTTTTATACGTGGTTCTATTAATATGGTTGAAATGATGATTATTGGTATGAAATCATTATTTTATGCAACAGATGTGGCCTTAGAAGAAGAAAACCAGTCATCTTCGTGGTCTTCTTGGTTAAGTATGGTTATGAGTGTTGTTATCGGTTTAGGTGTAGGATTATTATTATTCAAATTTATTCCTTTTTTTGTGGCAAAGGCAGTAAGTACGCCTACCTGGCTTGCGTTATTAGAAGGTATTATTAAAATTGCAATTTTTATTGGTTATATATACGTTATTTCAAAGATGCATGACATTTATCGTGTGTTTCAATATCATGGTGCAGAACATAAAACGATTCGTTGTTTTGAACAAAAAAAACCATTGACGGTGCGTAATGTAAAACAATGTTCTAGATTTCATCCACGTTGTGGAACAAGTTTTGTTATTTTTGTTATTTTGTTATCTATTGTTTTATATGCATTTATTCCTAGTACGCTTGGATTTTGGTTACAATTTGGTATTCGTTTAGCACTCTTACCAGTACTTGCTGGCATTAGTTATGAAATTTTACGTATAACAGCAAGTAATGAAAAATCAGTACTATTTAGTATTATTAGTGCACCTGGTGTGTGGACGCAACATTTGACCACTAATGAACCAGATGATGAGCAAATTGAAGTTGCAATTAAGGCGTTACAAGTTGCGTTGAAATAAATTTAAATAGTCTACCTTATTTCTTATAGTATGGAATTTGATTATAGAGCAATACATTTTGAACGTGAGTCATTACTAATACCATTACAGGACAGGATAACTATTTGTCCTTATCTATCTATTGATCAAATATATTTTTGGGCTAGAAAAATGCAGTCTTTTTTAAAAAAAGATTCTTATAAAATTCAATCAGATGACAAGAGAGTATATATAAAAGATAAGCAAAATAAAGTAATATACACACTTAAAACGTTGCATCAAGATGATAGAACATTTCCTGATACCCTTATTATACAACCAACATCAGATAAACAAGTTGATCAAAATAAGGAACTTGAGCAATTAGTAAAATTTTATCATACACTAGTGAATAGGTAAGCTATATTAATAATAGAAAAAATGTGGAAGTAAAGTTTATACAAAAAAAGGAGCTAATGCATAACTCCTCACAGTAGTAAAAAAATTATTCATTGACACCTTCTAGTGTAATATCAAAATGCAATGTTTTACCAGCTAAAGGATGGTTTAAATCAACAGTAATAGTTTCAGCTTCGACTTTAGTAATCGTTCCTGGGTATTGTTGTCCATTAGGTAAAGTCATTTGTAACATCATACCTGGTTGTAATTCTTGATCAGTTTTGATAGCATTTTTAGGAACTTGTTTAATAAGTTCATCACTTTGATTACCATATCCTTGTTCTGGGGTAACTGAAAACTTTTTAGCATCTCCTTTTTGCATACCTATAACAGCATCATCAAAACCTTTAATGACCTGGCCTTCTCCAGCAGTAAATTCTAATGCTTGACCATGTTTTTTTGAACTATCAAATTCAGTACCATCATCAAATGTTCCGGTGTATTGAATTTTTACTTTATCTCCTTTTTGTACACTCATTGTAAAAAACCTCGTAGAGTATGCAAACAAGTTATCATATAAAAGTGTTTTGGGTGAATGGGGGGAATGTAGTGTTGTGCATTAAAAAAGTGTATAATTCTAATAAATAAATGCCAATGATAGAATTGTGTGACTCAAAAGTAAAGTACATTTATTTTGCGTGTGAACCGGTTTTGGTGAGAAATTCGGTCATTACTGTTTTTTTAAAAAACGCCAACGCCCGTTGTGGATGTATCTTACACACTATTTTTGGTACATACCTTCAAAATTGAGAGATTATCAACTAATTGAGCGATTTGTGTGCAAAATGTAGCAAGTCGTAGGCAAATTCTACCTATTGTCACTGGGGGAAGTAACGGTAGGTAAAAGTGCCCTCTACATTGGCTGAATTATGCTTAAATTCAATAGAAAGGTGATTTTTTAAGGAGTAACGTCATACGTTTATTGCCTACTCTCAATCAAGTGAACTTATACTATAAAGTTAAAAAAGAATAGTTTACCAATTATCTTCCCCTACAAAAACTTCACCGTTGTACACCAATTTTATCAATTCCGCAGCCTGTGTTAAGTTACAAGGACCATAATCTTCAGATCTACCATAAACTTCCATTTTTCCATCTGTTATTCTATAGTGTCCTCCACCCATTGGAAAGAACAATGGAGCCTTACAACCTAAGCGTTTTTCCATTTCTTTTTCTTCACGAAATATTGCTTCATAAATATTTCTATGCATCCCCGGTTGAAATCTATATCTATCACCATAAAAATCCATTTCTAGAGGATCTACCATAACTCCCTCCCCGTCATCGTCAAGCATAGAATAATGGCGTCCATCATATAATGTTCCCCTTAGTGCAAAAATAGGTTTCTTACCGTCTATAATTTTACCCCTACTATCATCAATAGGAAACATTAAAAACTTTCCAATTGTTACATCAGGATTTAATCGTACAAGTGGGAAATTCTCTATAAATTTTTCAATCATTTTTCGGTAGTGTTATCATTTGACTGATTGTATGGCTTCATTATATTCTTGAATAAAAATACGAATGACCATTTCGTGCAT
>JBLKON010000021.1:0-12006 GCA_047602725.1 Candidatus Woesearchaeota archaeon | reverse complement strand
TTACGTATCATTTGTAGCAACTCCTTATCTTTTTTGCTACACACGTAAAAAGTGTCAACCTAACTCAGGATAGTATACTTCTAAAAAAAGCAAGCGCGCATATTGGTGGCTACCAACACACCAAAACAGTTGATCTTGCTGATTGCTCGATCCCGCGACCTCCAAAGCATGGATGCTAAACCGTAGAGCTGCTTGGTTCCCCACCTGACTCGGTTAGGTAAATCAACCATCAATGAAGACAAGACGTCAACACGCACAGCAAGGCCGTTTCAACATGCCAATAACGCCCAATATGCTTCGATTCTACCGTATAGTCCAGTTGTAGCAACAGGAAGGGACTAGCTTCCCAATCTAGCTTGCAATAAAAAGGGATACGTCTTAGTTTTTAAGCATTCCGATAAAACACTTTTTAAATAATTACCACAAAAAGTACTCTATGATTCCACAACGTCATATTAAAATTGATGCATTCTTACATTCTGTTGCACGTTCTATTGAATATGATAATATTAATCCTAAAAACCGTAACAGAGAACAATTTTTCAAAACATACAAAGATCCACAGTTTAGCTACGACCCAGTATCAGAAGAAATTGGAACCATGCGCTCAGTACTTGAAGCAATTACCTTAGATGACAGCCCTTCTGGAAAATTATTAGATAATAAACGAAAAGAACTCATACTTAAAATTAAATTAATGCAAGCAATAGGAACTCCTCAATTTACTAAAATTTCTCAAAAAATATATCGCCCTCCCAGTATTTCATTGGTTAGTACCTGTTATTACATGCTATCTCGAAAAGTAACTAAACAAAAAGATGCTCATATTAAACGTATACATACTATCAAAACACTTCGTGGACTTTTTAAAAAACTCAATATTACATGGAAAATAAAAAGTACCAATATTATTACCAGTGCAAGAGTAAGTCCTGAAAATGAAATCTTAGAATTACGCAAAAAAGAACGATTTTTAGAATCTTACTTAAAAAGACTTATTGTACATGAAATTGGAGTACATGCTCTACGCGCAGAAAATGGAAAGCTACAACCTTTACAATTATTCAAACATGGCTGTGGACAATACTTAGAAACAGAAGAAGGCTTAGCAGTCTATGCCGAATACAAAGCAGGCTTGTTAGATGATACTATTTTACATAATTATGCTGGTCGTGTTGTTGCGGTACATTATGCACTAACACATGGATTTCATGAAACATACAAGCATTTACGCCAATATTTTACTAAAAAAACAGCATGGAAACTCACTGTACGTGTTAAACGAGGCCTAGCTGACACCTCACAACCTGGTGCATATACTAAAGACGCTCTTTATTTACGAGGTTTTTTAAAAGTAAAACGATTTGCAGAAAAAAAGGGTGATATAAACTCATTATTTGTAGGAAAAATAGGATTAAAAGACATACCCTTAGTGAAACAATTAGAATTAACGCCACCTAAATATCATCTGCAAAGCGTTATTGATTATGTTGAAGCACATAAACACTTTACTTTAGAACGTGTAGATTCTCAAAAGACTGTTGATGAACACTTAAAAGAACAGTGAGTGTATACCAATATCTGAATGTGATAATACTATTATAGAATCTAAAAAAGAATCAAAATTATGCGTGTTTAACCTTAGTTTTTTTAGGTCTAGGCTTTGCTTCGCGTTTTTCTCCTTTTTGAGGACCTTTTATACCTAAATCAGTTAATGCTTTAACGACTGTTTGTGTATCTGCTTGTTTTGCGATAACAACCGTTTGCTTTAAAGGCTCAAGGTGAGCAGTATTAACCTTTCTTCGGCGAGTATATCCATCAATAAGCACATGACGTGCATCAATAGTATCAATGACAACTGCATGCAAAGTAGCATCTCTTCCTGCGATTTTTACGCAAACTCTTCCAATGTCAAACATAGTATTTCCTCCAGAAACAGCCCATCCACGTTAAAGCGGTATCCTACCATGTGTTGCCACACAGTATTCACATACCTACAAAAACGAGCATGCTTCTTATGATCGTGTTGATGCAATAATCTCTCGACGAGCAGCCCAAGAACTAAGCATACCCCCAAAAGGTCGTGCTACGCGTTTTGCACTTTTAGGCATACGGCGTAATTGAGACGGGCGAGCTTTTTTAATACCAGGCAACTGAGTACCAGTTACCGGACATCGTGGTGCTTTTCCCGTTTTTGGTTTATAATGAACAACTGACGCTCCGCTCGGAATGCGAACAAAGACTTTTCGTAAACTTTTTGATTTTCGTAAGCGCATAGTAACAGGAAACTGAGATGTGTTTTTAAATGTTTTGGAGTGTATCTATGTATAAACCTTACAAATACCCAAATATCTTTCCCAAATCCCCACAATCTATTTAAAATTTACCTCTATAAGGTCTCTATGAGCTCCCAAGACTACTATATTGACGACCAAGGAAACCTAGTATTTACTAAAGAATATCATCTCAAACGAGGATATTGCTGTCACAATGGTTGCAAACACTGCCCGTACTAAACTTTAAAAATACCAACAAATTTCCTATGTATCTATGTCTCAACTTGCCCAATCAACAGTAGAAAAATTAGCCCAATGTAATGGTAATTTACACCCTACTATTCATCAAATAATTAAACGCGAAGCAAGTTATCCTGAAACAAATACATGGGGGCAACGAAATATCTATAGATTACCTAACAATAAAACATTATGGGAAAGCTCTTTAGCATTAGAAGAACGCATACAAAAAGGAAGTAATGGTATTCCTCAAGAAGATAAAGACCGTATTTTACAAGCACTCCTTGAAGTTCAAAAACAAATGTTCCCTCTTCGTGGACGCATACATGCTTTAAAAAACAAAAATACTGCAACTACACACACACCGTACCCATATACAGCCAACCAACCTCCTATCACACCACAACATGAAACTATATCTTATGTAGCTCAACAATTACCCAAAGTACTTGCTCCCCTCTTAAAGGACACCTATAGTGTACAAACCCAACAAGATGCGCAAACTATTGACAAACTACTCACCATAACAAAATCATTAAACGACGAAGTTATAACAAGTAATGAAACAAATGATTTACAGTATGACAATAGTGATTTTACTGCTATTATAAGAACTTTATCAAAAAAATTACAAGCATATGAGCCCCAAATAAATGAAGAAAAAACAGAAATAGAACAAACTCTCGAACCAATTCTGAGTGACGATTTTGCAATTGCTTCTCACCAAGAATACAAAGAAATTGAGTATATTAAAAGAAGATTAGCCGATAAACAAGAGTATAAACCCACAATAAAAGCACTAGATAAAAAATTAAGAACCTACGATCCTCAAATAGAACAAAAAGCTACAGGTATTCCACAACATCCCACACTAGAAGATTTTGTAACCCAACAACCTGATACACTACAAAAGCGAGTCTCTTATTTAACCAAAATAGCACATGAACAATTTGATACCTACTCAGCAAGACAAAAAGAAGCATTCTATACACGTATAACTTCATTATTAGAAGATGCTCAAACATATCAACCAGCAACTCCGGATGAACACTACACCTACAACAGATATAAATCACATTTACAAAACATACAAAAGAAACTGCAACCACCTCAAACAAAGCCCCAAGAACCACAAACATTATACCAAAAAGCAAAAGCAACATTTAAAAGCTGGTTTACCAAAAAATAAGCTATGGTGCTTGAGCAACTATTTCACCTACATTGGATTGAAAAGCATGAAAACGCTTTTTTATTAGGACTTATTTTTACCTTTGTTGGCTATCTCTCTGCAAAACTTATCTTTGGAGCAAGTATTGATTTAATGAGTATTGCCTTTGTCTCTCTACTGTTACTTCCTTCACTCAACAAATTATTAAGCATGGAAGAATTAGCTGAAATTAGAGAAAAAAAGTTTTCATTCATACAATTATGTAAAGATCACAAAGATCTACTTAAAGTATATACCTTTCTTTTTTTAGGTATTTTTATGGGATTTGCTTTTATTGGATTATTCACACCGCAAGACGCGATGTTTAGAGAATTTTCTACGCAATTTACTACCGCTGGTATTCAACCAGGATACCAATATAATCCTGACATTAACAAATGGGAAACATTTGCACTTCAAGATTTTGACCCAACTAAAGAACGTTTTCAACAATCATTCAAACGTATTGTAGGCAACAATCTCATTGTTTTTATTGCATGTATTTTACTTTCTATTGCCTATGGAGCTGGAGCTATTTTATTTTTAACGTGGAATGCATCGGTGTGGGGGATTGTATTTGTCTATTTTGTTAAAGTAGCAAGTGTAAGTGTAGGTCAAAATCCTTTTATTTACTTTTGGGTGCTATTTATTCCGTTTTTACCACATATGATTTTAGAAGGTATTTCGTATATTCTTGCAGCTATTGCTGGAGGTGTGGTTTCTAAAGCGCTAATAAAAGAAAAATTATTTACCCCTCAATTTAATCATGTTATTACTGACGCACTTATTATTATGATTATTGGTTTACTTGTGGTCATTCTTGCAGGATATATTGAAGTGGGTATGTATTTGGCATGAATACTCAAACAAAAAACAACACATACACTTTTATCACAGCAACAACCCATACAAACCCCCACCACTGTGACCACAACTTTAAATACATACTAGAAAGTGACTGCTGTAATATTTCTTGCTTATAATACGGAATAACATACAACGTTCCTAAAAAAATACTATACACAAAAAGCACACTAAAAAACACTAAAAAAAATTCTTTGTGAACAAGCAACATCATACCTGCAAACGCCCACAAAATAAGTTCATGAAATACTTCAATAGAAAATATTTTTGCAAACACTAAACAAATAACCAACACCCATAACGCTGTATGTAACCAAAAAAAAGAAGTAAACACTAAAAACCAAATAACCACACTTAATAATACAGCAAACAATAATGATTTACCTAACGTAAACCACTTTAAACCAGGCTCCATTTCTTCAGGAGATAATATTGCCAACAAAAAGCCAATATGCATACCAAGTATGGGTAAAATAACTGCACTATACGACCACATATGGCTTTACAAGACTATCTGCTTTATATACTCTTTGATAGCATCCACAACAGCATCTTTATATTTAGGCACAAATCGCAAAGACCCCGCACAAGCATGTCCACCACCATCAGCATACGCTTGCGGAACAACCTTATGCACATAAGCCAAAAAATCATGCACTGAAAAACCAGCATTATCCTTTGCACGAATCGTAATACCATCACTCATCACACCAATAGTTACACAAGCGTTTTGATAGCTATCATGAACCATACCCACTGTTTTTCCAGGACGTGGATACGTTCCTCTTGAAAACGTATGTTCAATATCAAGAATTTGTAACATAACATTTCCACACATGACTTGCTCAACTTGTTGTTTACCAATAGCAATTGCTTTTTGATCTAATTGTTCTATATGAGGCAAAAATAATTTAACCAATTTCTTTTGAATAGCAACATCTTGCCCAAACACCATATCCATATATTCACGTGCTTCATTGGTTCTAATCATATACGTAATATAATCAATAACACGAGTTAACTCATGTAACTCTTCTAACGTATACTCTTTAGCCAATGCAATATAGTGCTCTAATTGTGGTAATTGAACTCTATCAGCCAAACCGGCAAGAGCTGGAATATGTTCTACTTTTGCTTGTGGATAAATAAATTTAGCAATTTCACTACATAAAATACCCGCTGCATAATTACTATCATATCCTACTAAAAAAGGATTAATATGTTCAATCACACGCTCGGAAACAACATCTTGCCCAAAATAATGATGATCAATAACAATAACATCACTGCCAAATAATTTTGCATGCTCAATAGCTAATACATCCTCATGTGTAGAACCATTATCAACAATAAGAATTAAAGGCATAGCATCTCCACGCACAGCCCTATCTATAGATTTAAACATATCACGAATCGAATCTTCAATATCATAAAAAGGTGCCAAACATACACTTCTACTAAAATATTGCCACACAGCCCTATCACTGCCATGTCGTTGCAATAAAAGAGGAACAATAGCACGCTCTAAAGCAATACCAGCACTATATCCATCACAATCATTGTGATGCCTCACAATAATAGGCCTATTAGTACCAATAGCTTCTTTAACACATTGAGCAACATGAATAATTTTAGGTTTTAAAGCATCCAACACCTCACTTTCAACCATAAAAGCTCTGTCGGCAACCTTAAACAAACTCTTTTGATGTTGAGCAATTTTTTGTTCTACTTTATCTTTTTCACTTCCCTGCAAAAAAGTAATAGTAGAAACCTGACCTTCTAACTGCCCTTGAAAACTTTTAACAACAATAGATGCTTGTACATACATACCCTGTTCAAACGTTTGATTAAATGCAGGATTACGAGAAAAAATTTTAATAGTAAACGTAGCTGTTCCGTCATCAAGCGTCAAAAGAAGAGGCCCTCCTGTTTTAAACACATTAACAATTTTACCAGCAATACTAATTTCTTTGTCCAGCATGCCATCTGATATCGTTTCTAATTGAATCATAAAAACACACCTACACAATACGTAACATTGCTACTTGTGCATAATTAAGCTGAATTGGGTATAATCCAGAATTTCCAGCAACAACAATATCTCGCTGAGTATTACTAGCAATAGTTTGTTCAATAGAAAGCTGAGGAATACTGATTCTACGTTCGCTATCCATACGATTATAAATCGTAAGAGTTTGACCTGATTCTACTTCAATGCTAGTTTCACTTAATTGATTATTAACAATATCAATAACCAATGCATCAGATGCTTGCATATCCTGAGCGTCTACACATTCTCCTTCATAAGCAATAGCAACTCCTACTTGCTGAGTTGCTACACATGCATTAGAATAGGTTTGACCATCTTCACCACATACAGGGTCATACTCCATAGTACACATAACGATATCTTCTTGTACTTCTTCTTGCTCATCTACTTGTTGAGCACATGCTCCTAACAATAACAATAAACATAACATACTTATTATATATTTCATTTCTTCACCTTACACTAAGAAAGTAGATATTATTTATAAAAGTTCATATATTCTAACGCACCAATTGAATAGAAGTAGAAATTTCATTCCTATACCCATAGCGCAACTCAACATCTAACGTTGTAGTATAAGCCGTTGAAACCCCGGACAAACACCCTCTACACACACAATTAAGCATAGCTGGCTGATTACCAATTAATCGCAAAGGATTTTCAGGTTGACAATCGAGTGAAATATCTCCTAACGTAACCTTTGTTTGATGAAACAATCCTAAATCAGTATTTTGCAACCCTCTACCGCAAGCATTAGGTTGAATCGTTGGATTATACACTAAACCATTTCCCACATTTTGAATACGCAAATTAAAACGAATATCATTACTTGATGCATGAGGTTCAATAGAAGTAACAGCTACTGGATGCCCTTGCGCGCCACTTTCTACCTGTTGTAAACTACAAGCTTTTCTCCCTACATTACGATTAAAAGGATCAGGATCTACACACACTTGAAACGAAGCACGTGTTTCATATGTATAACAAGCAACCACGTTAATACGCTGATCTTGTCGTTGCCTATTGTCTGACATTCGAACAGGACCTGAGTCAATAGTAAGATACTGCACATTACCTGTTGGAAAAAATTCACTTTTACCTTCTAAAGAAAACGTAGGACTGGCTTGTACTCGCATATTAGGCAAGACATTAGGATCAAAGCCACTTAAAGCTATAAATCCTCCCCTAATATCAAACGTTCCTCTATTATTAAGCTCAAGAAGCAAATTAACTGCATCACCCTCATAAAAAATATTGGGATTATTTGCAGCAAACTTCACATCTAAAGCTTGTGAACCAGTTCTAAAATTAGAAGACGGACTTTGCCCACCACCTGTACCACAAGCAGCCAAAACAAAAAGGGCAATAATAACCATAACAACGTATTTCATAGATAAATAACAACCATATCACTATATAAAACTTTCTTAGAAATCTAAAGTAGAAACTTCTTGCTCTAACTCAGCAATTTGTTGTTCAATATGAACAATAGAAGCACTATTATCTTCTTGTTCTAACAACTCACCACTTTCAGGGCACCTAAAATTAAACTGCATAGCTTGCTCAAAATCTAAGCGAATCAATCGCGATGGCCCTGAAAAAAACACCGTACTTTTCTCACGCTTTAATCTCTCTTTTAATCCATCTAAACGCTTAGTTTTTATTTGCTTATACAAGTACTTAATATTATGCAAATCTAATGTCCAATAATAAATGTACCATCCTTTTTGTTTATCCTTTTTACGATGAAAAGAAACTAAATTAGCATGCAACAACCTATACAATTTGTTGCGAATACCATTAATCTCTTCTTCCATATCTTTAGCTATAACAAACTCAGAAACATTTTCCTTTCCTCTCAAATAATTAACCAGAGGGATAACATCTTGTCCACCTATTTCTTCTAACACAAAATCACGAATTTTTGGTGTAACTCTAAAGACAGGACTAGATGACTTCTTTTTAGCCACCTTTTTTGTAGCTTTTTTAGCGACCTTTTTAACCGTCTTTTTTTTCCCTGCCATACGAATACTATTTATTGATTATACTGCTTTTAAAATTTTGGTATCACACACCTATATTTTAATTACTAAAAAGTAATTATTACAACTAAAAAAGAATCACACTTATTTATAAATGTTTCGTACTAATAAGTGGTAAAATAAATTTACACATATATTTTAAATATAAAAAATATCAATAAGCAAGTGATTAATATCTATACACATCATTCCCCCACACATACTCCCCACAATGCTCAACCAAATGCAACTCACCTCTTAATGTGCACGCACAATCAAAAAATGGATACCAAACACATTCCTGTCTTAACGCTTGATGATAAGAAGTATATAATTCCTGTTTAGAACACTGAGTTGCAGCCATTACTAAAGCAGCTACACCACCTAAACTAATTGCTTTAGCTACATCTCTACATATACTTTGCATATATATCCCTCAAGTATCACATACGTATAATTTCCTCTAACAATAACCCTTTTTGTTGCACCAAAATACGCGACACACCATATGCTTTAGGAGTAACGATAGTGTCTTCTGGACTAATAAAATGCCACAACATCTTAGAAAAACGCACAGCAATCCAAGGCGTTGCTCCTAAACTTCGTGCAAACGACAAAAAATCTTCCATATCCTTTTTATCAATATATCGTGTCGTTCCCTTAATAGATTTACATTCAAAAACCAATAAATGCCCTGGTTTTCCAGCAATAATATCACAAGATGGATAACGATTAGATCCCGAACCAGCAACGCGTGCACAAGCATACTCTTTTTCCCACAACAAATGAATTAATTCACGCTCTGCACTAATTCCTTTTGACTTCAACGACATACATAAACAACCCCTTGCTTCTTTTTAAATATATATGCCAATATATAAAAAGAGTAGTACATTTATACACGTATATGAAATATCATATGCCCCTTTTATTAGGCATCGTAAGTTTATACACCTGTATTCGACTCTATATGATACTTACCTATGCACATGTAAGTGAACACGCTTATTTTCTTATACGCGACATTACACATATACAAAACCATGCACTCCCTATCATTATGGACCCTTTAATGCATCACTACGTTGCTAATATCCCCTTTGTATCTTATATTGTATTTAGTCTTACTCCCTTTTTTTCTGCACAACAAAGTGTACTTATAGCAATGACTATTGGAGTAAGTAGTATCCCCTTTTTTATATATAGTATTGCATTACAGTTTTCTTCATCACGTACTATTGCCCTACTCAGTGGGCTTGCAAGTATAGCTGTCCCTTTTTTTACCCAACATATGTATAACTATAATCCACTCTTTGTATTGTTACCCTTTTTACTTCTCTTGCACTTACTCACCATTCGTATGATAAAAAAACAACAGTTATCTTTTTTTTCACTTCTTTTTTTATTACTTTGTAGCATACTCCATCCTATTTTTTTACTATGGACTGCAAGTGTAGCAATATATTTTTTACTCTGCTACATTGAAAAAAAGAAAATACACCCCTTTGAATCTCAATTTTATTTTACTCATAGTATCATTGTATTAAGCATTATTCTCTTATTTTTTATTCCTTATATGCGAACTACCGGTATTGCATTGCTATGGCAAAACATCCCATTAAGTTTACGTCTAGAAGCATTTAGTGATTTTAATTTATTTTTTCTTATTGTATCTTTAGGTATTTTTCCCTTTATTGGAGCATGTTACGCAATCTATCATGAAATTACACATCAAAAAAGAAAAGAAGTACTCTATGCTATAAGCAATACAGCAGTTGCACTCATCTGTTTATGGCTCACACTTATTCCAACAAGTATTGGTCTACTTTATTTATCAATAAGTTTACTCTTATTATTTCCTGTTTGTTTATCTTATTTGTTTTGGACAGTACAACACTCAAAACTATATAAATTCTCAACAGTCATATTAAGTGTCGGTATCATATTATTTATCATATCTTCGGTAATTCCAACTAGCCTATTTCTCATCCAACAACCATCAACAAAACTTGTCAATTATCAATACATTGGTACATTTATAGATACGCATACACCAAGTGATGCAACTCTTATTATACCTCCTTCACTAAGTCAAGTAGTACTACACTACGCGAACAGACCAGTAATCCTTGATAATATATATAGCATTAACATTGATGCAACAAATCAACTCGAAAAAATACAAACCATATATACCACTCAATTTACCAATGCAATAATAGAATATCTCATACCTTATTATCCTAGCTACATTATACACGACACCCAGGACACACGATTTTTTAGCACAACACCATATTTTATAAGCGACAACGCATGCTTTGAACCTGTATATACACAACAGTCTATAACAGTGTATCAAGTAACGTGTAGGTTAACTACCCATGATTAATCTCTTATATGCAATACTCTTTTTTGTGGTGTTTAGTGCAACATTATGGTTATTACGTTTTTTATTAATCACCCCATCATTTCCCGGAATAAATTGGTATATATCATCTTTTAGTACACTACAGCACATAACACTTGTGCTTATAGTAAGCATCATACTTATAGCACTCATATTCAGTATTATAAAAAAAAAACAATACCCTTATACCCTTTGGTTATTACTCACTTTTATAACATCTTTTAGTTTTATTGCTCATGTTATATACGGAAATTATCTCTTACTACTTTTAGCAACAGCCATTACTTTATGTATAGCAACCTATGTACACACATACACTATTACTTCTCTTATGTTACTTATCACAATAACCATCTATGATCCAACAGTAGGTGCATTAACAGCAATACTACTCCTTTTATCAGGATACAAAACAAAAATTGAACTTATTATTGCTGGATGTATTATGGTACTTGGTGCTTTTTTCTTACCAACAAAAACCATAACTAATCCCTTTTTTGAATTTGCTATAGGGTACATGTATGCCACACTTAGCTTATGTTGTTTATCTGCATTGCTACTCTTTAAAATAAGAGCTCGCTACCTAGTAGGCATTACCCTATTAGGAATACTTACTTTCTTTTTACCACTTGCCCAATTCTTTTTTAGCCTTATATGTTATCTTATTATTTTGCAAGTTATTATAACTATTACCACAAAAAAATGGCAAGTGCCCTGGTTGAAAACAGTTTTTATTGTTGCCATTATGTTTGCCTACTTATTACTTTCTACGTTAAGCTATATGACTATTCTTACACAAGACCCTTCACCTACAACTATCACCTACATGCATATCCTTCAAGAAGCTCCTGCAGGTACTATTGTAAGCAATCCAACCTACTACCCGTATATTAGGCATTTTACACAACATCAAGTACATACTAACAATATAACCTTTT
>JBLKON010000020.1:0-12111 GCA_047602725.1 Candidatus Woesearchaeota archaeon | reverse complement strand
GTTATTGACAAAAAGCGTTTGAAGCGTATTACGGTTGTTCCCGTAAGCACGATTCAAGATGTGTTAACGCATGCTTTAGATTGGAGTAAACATAAAAAACTCAAAAAGGAGTTGTTGTAGTGTTACCGTTTGAAAAAATACAGCGTTCATTTTTAGAGCGTTGTGATGCACCACTGCGTCCTTATGTTCCATTGCCCATTGCTGATTTAATTGAACGTTGTGTTGTTGTTGTTGATAAACCACGCGGTCCTACTTCTCATCAGGTTGCTGAGTGGGTAAAAGATATGTTGCATGTATCTCGTGCAGGGCAAGCAGGAACGTTAGATCCAGCAGTTACGGGATTGTTACCAGTAGCAACGACAAAAGCAACTAAGTTGTTGCAGGTGTTGTTGGAAGCGGGTAAGGAGTATGTGTGCTCTATGCATGTGCATGGTGATGTTTCTGATAAACAGTTATATATGGTGTTAGAGCAATTTGTGGGTAAAATTAAGCAGTTTCCACCTGTGAAAAGTGCAGTGAAACGCCAATGGCGTTATAGACGTGTATATTATTTAGAAGTGTTGGAGCGTGATGGGCGTGAAATCTTATTTAAAGTTGGTTGTCAGGCAGGAACATATATTCGTAAATTATGTCATGATATAGGTATGGCTCTTGGCTGTGGTGCTCATATGGCTCAATTAGTGCGTAGTAAGTCTGGTGGATATACGTGGGATGAACGTGTGACGTTACAACAACTTAAAGATGCGTATGTGTATTATGAACAAGGTGATGAGGCTCCTTTGCGTGCATTGTTACATCCTCAAGAGTCTTTGGTTAGACATTTGCCCCGTGTGTATGTTGATGATGCGTCGGTTGTACGTGTGCGTAATGGGATTCAAGTAAAAGGTGAGATGTTGGTAAAGATTCATACCGATATTCAAAAAGAGGAAACGGTGGCTCTTTTTTCTTTGGATCAGCAATTATTAGGATTTGGTACTGCTTTATATGCTTCAAAACAAATGTTGACCCAACAAGGTATGGTTATTAAATTACAACGTATTTCTGCGTAACATTTTTAAAGTAATTTTGTGTAAATTTGGGTTATGGGGACTAGTGCTATGAAAAAATCTGTTATACTGTTACTGTTATTAGTGTTTGCTGTTACTGTTTTTGCTCAATATCCGTATCAATATCATTATACAAATGAGATAGGTGTAATAAATAGTTCTGGAGATTGGGTTTCGATAAATGATATATTTTATACACAAAAATTGTGTATAGGAAATGTTTGTAGAACTACTTGGCCAGGAAGTTCGGGGGATTCTGGAGTGTGGAATGTTTCTGGAGATAATGTATATCGTTTAACGGGTAATGTAGGTATTGGGATAAGTGAGCCGATAAGTAGAATGCATATTAATACAACTAAGAGTGCAACTCCAGTATTTCGAATTCAGGAATTTTATGAATCTGGAAATGCAACGTATTTGGATTTGTATTCAGATGGACTTATTGCATATTCTTTTGAAAATGAAACACCTTTTGGAACATTAGTTTTAGGAGCCCTTGGTGAAGGTAATCAATCTATTAGTTTAGTAAATGAAAAAGGCGTTAATTTACATATGAATAGAGATGGTAATATTGGTATAGGGACAACAGAACCCCAATCAGCTTTAGATGTTAATGGAACAGTTCGTATTTATGATAAAATTGATAGTAATTTAGAAATAGCTTCTCTCGTAGGAGAGGGAACATCTGCATTATTTTTCACGCAAAGAGCTCCAGGTTATGATACTACACTTGGTGTTGAGTATGTTGATCAAATATTAAAAGTGAGAGCTCGTGTTGATGATAGAATACTTGAAACGTGGCGAGAAGATGAATTAGTAGGTCTTAATGGTGTATGGTGTAATCCTTTCAACGAAATTGGATATCCAGGGGCGGATTGGGCTTGTGATACTAATTCTTTAGATCATTATGCAGAATATTATCATCCAGAATTGAGTTCATTAGTTACTTTTGCTTGGGTTGGGCCTGATAGGTATATGTGGGTACATGATGGAGAGTTTGATAAAGAATGGAGACATGATTTAATGTTGGGTGGCAACGGTACATGGTGTAAAAAAGATTCTGATTGGGCATGTGATGTTAACGCGTTGGATTTCTATGCCGAATATCCACACCCTACGTTTGGTAATAAAATTGTTCAAATCGCTGGTGTAAAAGATACACGATATATGTATATCTTGGGTGAGACTGAACAGTTTTGGACTAAACACCCTTTGTTTTATTTATGGTGTGAACAAGGAGTAGAATTTGCTTGTGAATTATTGGAAAATCAACAATCCTTAGACTATTATTCAGAATATTATCATGAATCGTTAGAAACATTAGTCACTATTGTAGGATATAATGAAACAAGATGGTTTATGCATCATAATGAAATTCAACAACTTATTAATTTTAATCAAAGTTTTTATTTACGTGAAGATAAAAAAGGAATTAGAGAAGATGTATTAACTGGTAAAAATCCAGCTCTTGGTCAAACAGGTGTGTGGTGTACAGGTGGAACTTTAGAGGCTGGTAATTATAGTGGAATCATTGTAGAAAATGATATTGATTTTGAAGGAATTGATGTGTTTTGTGATGTTGAGTCTTTTGATTATTATACAGAATATTGGCATCCTTATTATGATGGTATAGCAACTGCTGTTGGTATAGGAACAGAGCGTTATCATTTTAATCATAAAGATGTGATTAGATTAATAGCCAATTACACAGCTGATGATACTGTTCCTGCTAGTGAAATTTTTAATCGTAGTGATAAGCGTGGTATTCGAGTAGATACTATGATTGGCTCTGATGGAGTATGGTGCTTGAATGAAAGTAATAGGGAGCAAGGTCGCCATTTAGGACATGAAGATTTTTGTGATGCTACTAAATTAGATTATTATCATGAATTCGTACACCCTAATTATTTGGGTATAACTGAAGTTGTTGGAATGGGAGTAGATCGTTATACTAATGTAGCGTTAACAGATCCTAGAAGTTGGTCAGATAATCTTTGGGATTTAGAAGCTGGTGAGGATGTTATTTGGATAAAAGATACAGTTTTGGGGCCACAAGGAGATTGGTGTAGTAGAGACCCCGGTTCATTTGCTTGTTCGTCTGATTTTAGTTCGTTGGATTATTATGTAGAATATCAACATCCATCATTTAACTCACTTATAACGTTGGTTGGTATTGGACCAGATAGATGGATGCGAGTTCATAATTTTGATAATGTTAGTGCTTGGCGTGAAGATGTATTAGTTGGAGAAAATGGTGCATGGTGTCCTCAAAATCAGCCAGAATCTTCAGATCCACATGAAAGTTATAATTGGGCGTGTGAAGTGGATACTTTAGATTATTATAGCGAATATTATCATCCATGGTTTAAATCTATGGTTACGTTTGCTGGTGTGGGAGAGCAAAGATATGTATGGGTACATGATGGAAATAACTCAAAACCATGGCGTAAAGATGTGTTGCTAGGAGAAGATGGTGCATGGTGTCAAGATTTAACTTTTGAACATGATAACTTTGAATATGTATATCCTCCTCAACCATGGGCTTGTAACTTAAGTTCATTAGATTATTATAATGAATATGTACATCCTTTGTTTGATAATCTTTTAACTATTGTTGGATCGGATACTAAAAGATGGATAGGTTTTCATCATGGTTTAGATGTTTCCAATAGAAAAATTGAGTCATTTGATGTGTTTAGAATACACCCCGATGGTTCTATTTATATTCCAGAACTAGAAAGTGTAACAAGTGTGAACAATTTTTTGGTTGTTGGAGATAATGGTAAAGTACAAAAAAGAACCATATCAACAAATATTCCCAATCGTTGGTTGGGTGATACAGGACTTGACGGACAAATTTACAGGAATGGACGCGTAGGAATTGGTACATCGTCCCCCAAAGATGCATTACATGTTAAAGGAGGAGCTGTTATTACTGATAATTTATTTATTACGAATTCAAATCGTGGAATATTTTTTGATGAATATGAACAATATAGATTTGGTATATTTCAAAATAATGAAAATGCATTAGAAATACGTTCATTAAATAGGCCAGTATTTATTGATTCAGGCAATGTGGGTATTGGAACAAATAATCCAGATGCTAAGTTGCGTGTTGCAGGTGATATTAGAGCTCAAAATTATGTGTCTGCTGATGGAAGCGTTGGTGTGGATGGTTCGTTTATGAGTCAAGATGGAAAAAATGTAACAGTTAAAAACGGTTTAATTGTTGCAATTGAATAGAGTTGATACGTATGAAAAAAGAACAATCTAGTGAAAAAAAAAGAGATACTAAAGTATTAGTGCTTGGTATATTAGTCATTATTTTATTGGGAGTTGTCATATTTACTCAATACAATACGTATGTGCAAAACAAAGAATTACAACGCCAAGCACAATTAGAAGAAGCCTTTAGTCAAGGTGGAATTACTGGATATGAACAAGCTGTTGTTGATTTATTAACGCTAGCTGAAGAGTGTCAACCAATTCCTGTTGTATATGAAAATACTTCTGTAGAACTCATTGCATTAGAATGTTTACAACAATAACGTATATAAATTAACTCTTCTTTCTTTTTTTTATGGTATATGACTTTAAAAAGATTGAAAGTGAGATCTTAGCATTTTGGAAAAAAAACGATATTTACAAACAAGCTCAACAAAAAGGAGATAAACCGTTTACTTTTTTACAAGGGCCTCCTTATACCAGTGGACGTTTACATATTGGTCATGCTTGGAATGGTGCTTTAAAGGATGTTGTTTTACGCTATAAGCGCATGCAGGGCTTTAAAGTATGGGATAGAGCCGGATATGACATGCATGGATTGCCTACAGAAAATAAAGTACAACAAAAACACGGGTTTACACATAAAGAAGACATAGAAGCTTTTGGGATTAAACCTTTTATTGAAGAGTGTATTGCTTTTTCTACAGAGAATGCTCAAATAATGAATAAAGATTTAGCTAACATGGGTATTTGGATGGATTATGAGAATGCGTATTTACCAGTAAAAAATGATTTTATTCAAAATCAGTGGTGGTTGGTAAAACGTGCACATGAACGAAATAGATTGTATAAAGCTAAAAAAGTTATGACGTGGTGTGCTCATTCAGAAACGACATTAGCTAAACATGAATTAGAATATCATACTGTTAAAGATCCAAGTATTTTTTTAAAATTTGCTTTACAATCTTCTGCTGATACCTATGTTGTTATTTGGACTACTACGCCATGGACTATTCCTTTTAATTTAGCAGTCATGGTTAATCCTGATGCTTATTATGTGAAAATTAAAGTAGATAACGAATATTGGATTATTGCTAAAGATTTAGTTGCTCCTTTTATGGGCATGGTTGTGCAAAAAGAGTATACTATTGTTGATACGTTTTTAGGTAGTACGTTAGAAGGTGTAGGGTATAAGCATCCATTAGCAGATGTTGTTACGTTTGCGCAAGAAGGAGTGGCTATTGATGACACACGTCTTCATACCATTTTACTTTCTAGTGAGCATGTTGATACGACGTCAGGAACCGGTTTAGTACATTGTGCTCCTGGTTGTGGTCCTGAAGATTATGAAGTGGGTAAGCAATATGGTTTAGGTCCGTATAATACGATTAATGAACAAGGATATTTTAGTGAAGGCGCATTTACAGGAAAACGAGCAAAGGAAGATGATGTTTTTTTTATACAATACTTTAAACAACTAGGGTGTTTGGTTGCCAAACAAACTATTGAACATGAGTATCCTCATGATTGGCGTCATCACAAACCCGTTATTTTTAGGGCGACAGATCAATGGTTTTTTAAGGTTGAAGATTTACGTGAGAAATTGTTAGAAGCAAATAGTCATGTGCGTTGGGTTCCTGGTTTTGGTAAAGAGGCATTTGCTTCTTGGATTAGACATCTTAAAGATAATTCAATTACCAGACAACGATACTGGGGATGTCCTGTTCCTATTTGGGTAAATATTGCAGATGAACACGATATTATTGTGGTTGGTAGTAGTGAGGAATTAGCAAGTTATGGAGTAGAGGTTCCTCAAAATTTACATAGACCATTTATTGATGAAGTGGTCATTCAAAAAGATGGTAAAACGTACAAACGTGTAAGTGAAGTTATGGATGTGTGGTTAGATTCAGGTACGGTGTCGTGGAATAGTGTGAATTATCCTATGCAACAAGATATTTTTAATGCACATTTTCCTGTAGATTTTATTTTAGAAGCAACGGAACAAATCCGTTTATGGTTTTCTATGTTACAAATGTGTTATTATATTGCTTTTGAAGGTACAGACAGACTTGATAAAAATGCACCAACATATACACCTACCGTGTTTAAAGATGTGTATATGACAGGTATGATTATGGATTTTCAAGGTGTAAAAATGTCTAAGTCTTTAGGTAACATTATTTCACCATATGAAGTAATGGATAAGCATGGTGCGGATGTAATGCGATATTATTTAGCAAGTGTACCTGCTGGTCAGAATATGAATTTTAGTTGGGATGAAGTGGTGTTACGCTATCGTAATTTAGATGTGTTACATAATGTGGTGCAGTATCTTGTTGAGTATGTGCGGGTACAACAGGTGCAGTGTGTGGATGTTTCAGAGTGTACGTTGGGTGTAGAAGAGCGTTATATATTAGCGTTAACACAAAAAACGATTGATGAGGTTGTAACTATTTTGAATGCTTATGGACTAGATAAAGCAATAGGGAGTATTGAATTTTTGTTTTTGCAGTTATCAAGGTCGTATATGCAAGCAGTACGTGATAAATCTATTGTAGGTACAGATGAACAAAAACAAACAGTTGCTTCTGTTATTGCTTATGTAAGTACGCAAGTGTTGGGTATGCTTAGTATTTATTGTCCTTTTTTAAGTGAACATTTGTATCAAGCACTTAAACCTATTGTGGGAAAAAGTGAAGAATCTATTCATTTATGTGGATTTCCTAAGGTGATGAGTAAATATGTGGATAAAGAGTTAGTGGTTGCGTATCAAAAATGTGAAAAAATTATTCAACGTATTTTAGCTGGGCGTGAAAAAATAAAATTAAATGTACGATGGCCTCTTGCACAAGTTATTGTAGAGGATACTGATACATCCTGGCAAGCGTATAGTGATGTGATTTGTTATGCAGCTAATGTGAAATCATTGCAGGTTGTTAGTCTGTTTGAAGGTGCGCAACGTGTGGTAAAGCCAAACTATAAGGAGTTAGGTAGTGATTTTGGTAAAGATACTGCATTAATAGCACAAGCTATTGCTAAAAACCCACAGAATTATAATTTTTTAGTGTTGAGTGAACCGCAACAGCTATTGGTTGAAGAGGGGAAGGAGCCTTATATGATTTACAAAAAGCATGTTACCATAACAACTGAAGCTCAAGAACCTTATGTATGTGTGGATAATGTGTTTATTGATACTACGCGCACAGAGGATTTAGATGATGAAGGATTTGTGCGAGAAATTATGCGCCGTATACAAACTATGCGTAAAGATATGAAACTATCTAGAGAACAACTTATTACGGTGAGTATGTCATGTTCTGAGCGTATACAAAAAGCAGTAGATAAATGGCGCGAACATATGTATGAAAAATGCGGATTGTCATCTGTAGATTTTGTGTCTGAGGCATTACCTACATCTTTTATTATTAAAGAGGAAACTATGAGTTTACGTTTGAACGATGTATGATACATTACTTACTCCATTTGAAGGTGTGCATACGGTACATGCTGATATGCAACAGGTGTTTGCCTTAGAACAAAGTCATTTTTTTAGAACACAACGTATAGGAGCTTGTGTGTATGCTATAGATGGTGGTAATCAAGTTATTTATGATTTTGTTTCTTGTGCGTTGCATATCATTAGGGTTGCTTGTGTAAGGTATTATCAAGGTCAGTTTACTCAAACTTGTGCTACGTATCTGGTGTATATGCAACCTCATGGTTATGATGTGTATACTGATAAGCATGAGTTTGTACAAACATGTGCTTGTAGTAGTATTGATGAGGTGCGTGTGTATTTAGAACAAAAGCATGCACAACAGCTCTCTGTTGAGTCACATAGTATCTTATTGTTTGATGGTACACCATTATGTATGCGTGATACATGTCTTAGTGTAGGAATAAGTAAGCAATGTAGTTTACTTACTGATAAGAATATTGCTTTATCGTTAGTTGCTGATAAACTTATTGAAGGGCAAGGTTATGTACGTGTGGGGCAAGATAACGGTTTTGTGATAGTTATGGCGCGATTACATCCAAAAGCAAAACAGGTGTTTCGTGTGGATATTCCAGTTGTTGCAGATAGTATGTCAGTTTTAGGACAAGTAGCAAGTATGTGTAATGATATGAGCTTTGTGGGGTATCCATATCCGCTAATTAAAGCAGATATGCTTGCTAGAGTAAGTAATGATGAGGTGCAATTTATGCAACATCATATTATGTTTTTTATGCAGAAATATCCTTTATTTGCCCGAATGCATGCATATCATCATGTGCATGGGGTGCTGGATGCTATGCGTTTTTGAATCATAATATTTATAAATATTTAATTTTGCTTTTGTATATATGCAGTATGATCAACGCCTTTATAGGCATACACATAGTAAAAAAAAAGCTCATGTACATACACCTATCGCTCTTAGTGTACGTAGTATGTTTATTGTTGCTTATTTAGGATTATTGGGTTTAGTTTTGCTTTTGCTTTAGTTTGAGATAGATATTGTGAGTGTATTGTTATCTTGCAAGAGGTTTTTTATGTGATATTGTTTGTGTGAAATAGAGAGTGTAGCGTGCTTTGTGTGATGATGCATTTAACGGGTCTGTCCAGAATGGTATAAATGTGTATACTACATCAGCATTTACCATTCATCCTTCATGGAATTTTGCCTCATCAAGCCTGCATGAATCGGCTTGCTTCGTAAAACGCTTTGAGATGTAGTATACAATAATCCTCCTTTCTGGACACACCCCATTTAACAATAGATTTATAAATAAAAAATTGCCATATTTTAGTAGGTAGGATGAAACGTACAGCACAAATGTGGTCTATAGAAGTCGTTTTAGCAATAACTACGTTTATTGTTGTCTTTGTTTTTATTGTTGCTTTTTTATCATTACGTTCTCAAGGAAGGGGAGTGCTAGAATTACAACAAGAAGCTGTTAAGGTTTCTGAGGTATTGGGGCAGCATCCACAATATCAGCTTATTAAAGAAGGACGTATTGATAGTGAGCAGTTTATACGTATGCGTGATATACCAGCTGAACAGTTACGTAGAGAGTTAGGAGTGGACACTCATTTTTGTTTGTTTATGTTGGATGAAGATGATAATTTAGTTCCTGTTTATTTTGATGGTGAAAATGTATCAAGTTTTGGTAGTCAACACATTACAATAGATGGTTTAGCTTGTGGTGAAATTTGAAACGAATGATATTGTTTGGGATATGTCTTTTATTGAGTTTGGTTGTAGCTTTTGCTTGTATAGATGGACAAAAACGTTTTTGTGAATCTTCTGAGTTTTCTAGTAGTAGATCTCATTGTGATAGAGGTTATGAGTATTGTATAGATGGTGTATGGAGTGGATGTACATTCTTTGGACCTATGCCTTTTGAAATCTGTGGGGATAATATCGATAATACTTGTGATGGGCATGTTGATACATTGCCAAGTAATCCAGATTATTGTTCGGTTGATCGTCGTGGTGTGTTAATTGATAATCATACGTATTGGTGTGGTGCTATTGAACGCTGTGGTATTATTGGTGACATTAATATGGATGGAGTTATTAATAATGTTGATGCTATTATTTTAAATAATTTTTTAGAAGGAATGGTTAGTTTTAATAATGATCAAGCTATGCGAGCAGATATTAATGGTGATGGTATTATTGATGAAAAGGACTATATTGCTTTGCTTGAATATGTACTTAGTGAAGGTTCTAGGGTTTTGGGAAATGATGCATCCGGTAATGCTTGTCCTGCAAGACGTACAGATAATGCGCGTGGTGTGTGTCCTGCTGATTTTGCAGATCAATTTAATGAGATTGCCTTCTATTGTGGTGGTTATTTTTTAGATAGTGACTGTTTGGATACTTCCTTATCGTTTTCTAGACAAATTAGTTTTGATGCGCAAGTGTTACGTTTTATTAATGCCACTAATTCAGCAGGTGCGCAAGTTACTCAACTAGCACATTGGGATAGAGATGCTACGGTAGATTATCGATTTATTGTAAGAGGTTCACATGCATCTAATTCCATAACTACTTTAGTATTTGAAAAACCTGATGAATTTTCACTATTCACTTTATTTTTTGATGGTAATTTAATAGAACCTTGTAATTTTGGTAATTTATATCAAAACCCATATCAAAATCATTTTTCGATTTGTTATGAACAACATGAAAACAATAATATTATTACACTCGATATTCATCATCCACTTTCTGTTCACTTTATTGATGTACGATTTGAAAAAGCAGGAATACCTATTGCTTTATTTTTATTAATTGTATTAGGTGTGGTGTTGCCTTTGTTCTTGATGCACGTGTTGCGTATTCGTCATTTTAAACATATTGATTTACATGTGAATTTATTTAAACATAAAGTACATGAAGTGCATATGAGTTATGATAAAGTAAAAAAATACGTTGATGAAGCATTAGGTCAAGGGCATAGTGAAACTGATATACGTCAGCATTTATATGACAGAGGGTGGGATGGAAAGGTTATTGATATGGTGTTTTATGATGTACATATGAGTCATGAAGATATTGATAAACTAAAAGCTTATATTCAACATGCTGTTAAAAAAGGTCATAGTAAGCAAGATATTGTTGCTACGTTACAAAAAGCTAAATGGCAAGATAAACAAATTAAAAAAGCGTTTGAGGAATTACAACATGTACAAAAGTAGTGTATTTATAGTGTTATTTGTCCTTTCTTTTGTGAGTGTGTATGCAGTTGAGCCTACTATTATGTGTACGATTAATGATGATGATAAAGATTGTGGTTTGTTGCAATTTGGTGATACGTTAGGTGCTGTACAAATGAGCTGTCCAAGTGTTAATTATAAATTAAATTATGAAATACGTATGCCTCCAGATTTTTATGATAATAATGCAAGTCAGCATTCTTACCTTTTAAATGATTTTAATGGTAGTTCTTATAAGATAATTAATCATTCAGGTCAATATATTTTTGCAGGTCAATGTGAAGTTATCACTGGAGAAATTTGTCGTAGTATTTTGCCTAATAATACAGGAGATTGGGATTATGCTGACATAGAGCAATTATTAAGAGGAAATGTGAATTATCAAGGTATTTTATTAGAAAGATATGTAGAGTTTTGTTCTAAAGAAGTTGAAGAAGAAGATCCAACTTGGAAAAATATTACTGCTATTATTCAAGAATATGCTTTTGGTGTGTCTACACAATGTGAAGTGATAGAAGGCCATGTATGTCCACAAGGATATGATAAAGTTGCTCATATGTTCAAAGAACAGAATAGTCATGCGTCCTATTATTTGCAAAGTGGTTATAATTATACGCTTTGTTGTGGTAATAATCAAATTCATGAAATTAATCAACTTTCTTTTTTTACCTCTCCAAGTGCTTGTACAGAAGCAGGAGTGTTCAGTTTTTGGAATATTGAAGGTAATTCACATGTAGGTGTGTATGAAAACAATTTGTCAGCAGTAGCAAATAATTATGACACCAATATGTGTGTAGTGGCTTCAGATCCTCAGTTGCAAGCGCAATGTTATGTAACTCAACCTGGTGGTAATTGTCAAGCTCAACATGTATGTGTGTATAAAACATTTGATGTGCAAAATGCTCATATTGCTTCTTGTGATGCATCTGGTAGTTTATGGCGTAGTGTGTGTTGTGGAGTGTCTCAAGGTGTGTGTTTGAATCAGTGGGGATATGAAGTGATTTGTGAAGAAGAGTTAGAATTGGTTAACCAACCACCAGTTTTTGATGAGTTACCATCACAAACATTGTTTAAAAATAGTGGTTTAAATTTTGATTTGTTTGATTTATTGGACTATGTACAAAGTGA
>JBLKON010000019.1:0-12314 GCA_047602725.1 Candidatus Woesearchaeota archaeon | reverse complement strand
ATTCAAGCACCTGTACAACAAAAAGCTATCACCTCACCACAACATGCATATGAACATGTCAAACATTTTTTTGTTCGTCAAGACCAAGAACAATTTATTGCTGTTTTTTTAAATACTAAAAAAGTTCCTATTCACACGCACCTTATTGGTATTGGTACGTTGGACCACATTACGTTGCACCCACGCGATATTTTAGCAAAAGCGTTAGCTTGTAAGGCCTCATCCTTATTATTAGCACATAATCATCCTTCTGGTGACTGTGAACCAAGTGAAGAAGATATTACGTTTACTCATCAATTTGTTAAATTGGCTACGTTTATGGGTTTTGAAGTATGTGATCATATTATTGTGGGGCAACACACGTTTTGCTCATTTATGGATAAAGGTTTACTAGAATAGCATGGTATATATAGCAGTGTGTGTTTTAGTGTAGTATGACACAACCTGTCCATGTTATTTTTGATTGGGATGGCACACTGCAAGATAATCTTGAGCAAGTAGTACATGCAATACAACAGGTTATTCCTAACACACACGTAACTCCTCAAAAAATTAATGCAGTTGGCTTATTACCTGCATTACTTTTAGAACATGGGACTTCTCCTCGCCATGTATATAAATTAATAAGAAACACCCCTAAAATACGAAAAACCCTTATTACAACATCTTTGTATAAGGGTGTTTGTCAAACATTAGATGATTTAGCTAATGAAAATTACATATTAAGTGTTGTAAGCAGAAACGATAGAAGAATAATAGAAGAAACACTAAGACACCATAAGATACGTGACTATTTTACACATATTGAAGGTGTTCGACATAAAACTCCTGTATTAAAAAAATTTGCTAAAGAATCTGCTTGTGTGTATGTTGGCGATGAAATTAGTGATGCTATTGCAGCAAGAAATGCTGATGTACGTTTTGTAGCTGCAACCTATGGTCATACGTGTCCACATACTTTATATGCATGGGAACATCATTATGCTATTGACACTATTAACGATCTACCTCATGTTCTCAAAAAAATGTATCCTCCCCAAAACCACTAGACATATGTAAGCACAAGTTATAAAAATGCTTCTTGGTTTTTTCTTACTATGGTGTTATCTCCCTCTTCCATTAATTTATACAAACAATGTCCTCGAAAATATTATTATCGCTATATTCTAAAATTACCTACTGCTGATTCTATTCATCTTATTCGTGGTTCTGTTGTGCATACGGTATTAGAAACAGTATATGATGTACCTACTCAAGGTATTGGCTATGAAGATGCTATGCAATATTTGGGTAGTTGGATGCTTAAAAAGTTAAAAAGTGAATGGGAACTGCATAAAAAACGTTTAGAGCAACTTGGACTTAGTCATGATCAGCTACTATTTTACTTCGAAGAATCACGTGTTATGCTACGCCACTGGCTTATTGATTATATTCGTAAATGTCAACAAACAGGATTATCTTTTAGTGAAGCATCTGCCCTACTATTACCTGAACGAGAAAAAAAATTGGTAGTCCAACAACATAATATTATGGGTATCATTGATGTTATCGAAAAAGAAGAAGGGAAAATAAAACGTGTTGTTGATTATAAGACATCTGCTAAAGATAAAATGAGTGCTGAATATGAATTACAATTAGCTATTTATGCACTGCTTATTACTGAAACGTTTGGCTATCCTCCACAAGAAGTGGTTATTCATTTTTTAAAATTTGGTGAACGTTCTTTACAGGTAAATGCTGAACTGCTTGAGCTGGCAAAGCGAGAATGTGCACTCATTACGCAGGCTACGCAAAGTACTGATATTGCTGACTATCCTAAAAAACCTGGTCCTTTATGTAAATGGTCAAATGCTAAAGGGAGTGGTCAGTGTGATTATTATGATCGTTGTTTTGGCCAACAACAACTACAATAGTAACATTTATATGTACATCTTTACAAAAAATAACTATGCATCAACCATTAGATAAGTATATTTTAAAAAAAGTCCCTATCGTTCACGAGCAAGATACGATACAAAGTGTTCTTGCTATGATGCAAAAAAAAAGTAATACGTATGATCGTGTTGATTTTATTTATGTTATTAATGCTAAAGATGCATTAATTGGAGTTTTTAGCGTTAGACAATTGTTTAGTCATCCTAAGCATACTAAGGTAAAAACGTTTGTACACAAACATATTTTTAGTGGACATAGTGATATGACCTTGGATGAAATTGCTCATATTGCTTTAAAACATAATTTAAAACAAGTTCCTATTAAAGAAGGAAATCACTTAGTTGGTGTTGTTTCTGCACGTGAAATTATGTCTACGCTGAATCATTCACTACGACATGATATTATGTCATTTGCTGGTATTCATAATGCACATGTGGATTTTGATAATACGTTAGAGGTTCCCATAAAACGCCTTATTGGATCACGCATTCCTTGGTTGCTTTTGGGATTATTAGGTGCTATTTTTATTGCTGGTGTTATACATATTTTTGAAGATACTCTTGCAACGTATGTTATTATTGCTGCGTTTATTCCTACTATTATTTACATTAGCGATGCTTTAAGTTCACAAACGCTTACTATATTTATTCGTGACATGGCAGTACTTGGCAAACGCATGCATTTATGGTCCTATATTGGCAAACAAGCACTTGTTGCTTTTTTTATGGCTATTATTATTGGTTTAGTTATGTTTAGTGTTATTTCTCTATTTTGGCAATCTCCACATATAGCTTTTGTTATTTCATTAGCTACCTTTTGTAGTTTACTAACCACTTCAACTATTGCTTTTTTTATTGCTTTACTCATCAAAAAATTCAAATTTGATCCTGCTTTAGGAAGTGGCCCTATTGCTACTGTCATTGCTGATCTAACATCTGTGTTGATTTATTTCACTATTGTTATATTACTTTTATAGTAGTAACATTTATATAGTAGGTCTTTTTTACCTTTACTATGATACAAGCAATGATACAATCTTTTGTTAAAGGATTTACTGATTCTCTTCAAGAAGGTGTCAACTCAATACATCAACAGGTGATGCATCATATGCAAATTATGCTTCAACACCTTTTGTATACGTTACTCCTTATCTTTTTATTAGTCATCAGTGTGCTTAGTGTACTTATTGGAATAGTTTTGTTGCTTACCCAATTTTTTGCATTAGAATATATTCTTATTTTAGGTGGATTGTTAGGTGTGTACCTCTACACGTTATTACTTATTTGGAAAAAATAATTACACTAATGATTCTTTTGTTTTTTGGGAAGGATTATACGGCTTTTGTTTCACAAATCTTCCAAACACCCATAATAAATCAGAGAGTCTATTCAAATATATTAATGCATCATTTGCCTCGTCTCCTACGATATGTTCATCTTTCATACGCACCAACGTACGCTCTGCACGACGTACCCGTACACGCGCTTCATCTAATATATATGTTTGAGGTGTGGTTAAATGCCATTGATATTCTAAATGCATCATTTTTAAGAGACCATCTTGCCATTGTTCTAATTGGGTAATCATGTGAGGCAAAGTATTGGTTTGATTATAAAAAAAAGAAGCCACACTAAAAATATCTTTTTGTAGTTGTACTAATTTTGAAGCTACCTCGGGTGTAAATTGATCAGATGCCCCTAAGATTACTTGTATTTCATCAATATTCCCCATAAACTCAACTAATAAAGAACCTTTTGATACACGCTTATCTACTGAAATTTGTGTAGTTCCCTTATCCCCTGTTTTTGTGGTAATATGCATTATTTATAGAAATATGTATATCCTTTAATAACCTTTTGTTATTATCTTGTATAGTAACGCTATGATGTATACGGAAATTCTTTATCTATTGCTTGTGTATATTCTTCAATACGTTGTAAAATAGATGCTAAATAAAATGCTTTAATGTGTTCATTAAAAATTTGTTGCATGGTTTCATGTTCAGCAATTCTATAATCATTTTTTATTTTTTCTACAATAGCTATATCACGTAACCGCAATAATTGTCTGCGTATATTAGAGTCTGCTATACCTAATAAACGTATATTACATGCTCTACGTACATCTACTACTGCATTACGTACTTCAATAGATGACAACAACGTTCGTGTTTGACGTGCTTCTAATAACACATATAAGACATCAATAATAACATCACGTGAATCTCCGGGTTGTAACACTCCTAAAGATAAACATAATTTTGCTACTAATTCTCGTTTTGATAATTTGTAGGGTCGTTCATACTTACGCAGTGTCATTTCTGCAAGTGGAGATTCAATACTTTTAGTAACCATACGTTTTTGCAATACTTTATGTTTAAAAGTTTTATGTTTACAATGTTATAGCAATTCATCCAACAACGTATTAACCAGCTTTCCATCAAACGTACCTTGTTTCATAATAAGACCAAATAATGCACCTTTTGTTTTTCCTGCATGTTGAGCAACAACCTGTTCTACTATCTTTTTTGTGGTAGCTTCATCAGCCACACTATATGAAGCAATAGCATCACCTAAATGCGTTTGTTTTGCAAAAATATCTACAATAACAGTACTAGTAATAGTTTGTTGTGCTAGTGCTTCAAATACTAATAACCATTCTTCTTTGGTTATATTGCGTTCAATATTATGTTTTCGTTTTAACATAACAGGAACTGAAATTAATTGTTCTGCAACACTAGCAGGTTTTAATGATGAGACTTTTACTACATGTTCAAACACATCCCACGAAGAAGACCACACCAATGCATCAGCTAAATCTTTAGCTAAACTATACGCTTGTTGATAGCGTTCACTTTTTTGAGTTAATAATTCAGGTACTTGAATATCCCAATCATGCACTTGTAAAGGAATGGTATCTGTTTCTGGATACATACGTGCTGAACCAGGCATAGGACGTAAATATGATGTTGTTCCATTTTCATTTGCTTTACGTACTTCTTTAGGTACACCTTGAGACAACTGTTGTAAACGTTGTATAATTACCTCGCGTGCTTTTTGTGCAACTTCTTTTGCACACACTAATAAAATAACTGCATCTTTTTGCGTAGCACCTAATGCTTTATACAGTTGTTGCGTATCTTTCATACCATATTTGCTAAAGGGTTCATCTGAATGTACAATACCACCAATACCTACTAATACTTTACAAACATCTGCTATATCAGTACCCACACGATAATTAGGCATTAACTCTTCTCCTAACAATCCACAAGCATTTGGCAGCACCATACCATACACTTGTTGAGCTTTTTGTAATAAACTACTTGTTGCATCTTTTGTATGCATCGTCACTTCTTTTAGGGGAGTTACTTGTGTTGTAAAACGATCTTTTAATGCTAAAATACGCGTTTGCCTTACTGCTTCATTATGTACCCACGTTGGAAGCATTTGTAAATCTTGAGCTCCTTTAATTTCAATTCTATTACCACCAGCAATAGAGACATTTACATCTTGTCTAATTGTTCCTAAACCACGCTTTACTCGCCCTGTTGAACGTAAAATCATTCCTAAATATTGAGCAACTTCTTGCGCGTGCTCAGGGGATATGATATCTGGGTCTGTACCAATTTCAATAAGAGGAATACCTAAACGAGATACATTATATTCATCATACGTTGCAGTACGTGTAATTATTTTTGCTGCATCTTCTTCTATAGCAATAGTAGGAATACGCACTGGACCATGTGACGAAGGTACACTACCTTGCACAGCAACTAAAGCCGTACGTTGAAACCCACTGGTATTTGAACCATCAACTACGGTTTTTCGCATCACTTGAATTTCATCAATAATGTGAGCTTGAGTTACTTTGGCAATTTGCAGGGCTGTCATTAAACTGTGAGGATTCATTAAATGAGGTGGTTCTTCATCTAATTCCACTAAACTACACGTGTTTGGATAGCAACGGTACACATAGTATTTTGCTTTTTCTTGTTCTTTTTGTGCAGCGTCATCTACCACACCTTGTTCTCCAACAACAGCACGTAACGTACGTATTACCTTTGTGTGTGGTGCATCATCTTGTTCAATATAGGCAGGACAATCAGAAAACAATTTTTTTCCTTCTAATTGTTGATGAATTTCAAGTCCACATTTTAATCCAATTTTTTGATAGTCCATCGTTGCCCCTTTAATTCATATACATAGCATCTGTTATATGTGTTGTAATTTCTGCACTTGTATTTTGTGTTAATTGTTCTTTAATATCTGATCGTTTTTGTCCTAATAACCATCCCAATTTTACATACGCTGTTTCAGGTAACATATCATGTACAAATACACAACCTGTTTGCATAGACAAAAGACGTAAATTTGCATATACATACGGATGTACCGCACCATACAAGGTTTGCGATGCAATGACAACTACCACACCAGCTTGTATTGCTTGTTCTATTGCAGGAAATAACGAATTTTTTATCGTTGGTACATGTCCTAATGCTGTTGCTGCAAGAACTATACCTTTATATCCATTGCGTTGATAATATGTAATAATACCTGGATCCATACCCGGATGTACGAACACTAACGCTGTTTTTTTTTCAAAATACGTTGCTGCTTCACATTGTTTATCATGACGTTTAGGATACGTTTGTAAAGGAGTTATGACACCATCGTTACTAACGTGTGCAAAGGGTATACTATTAATAGGTCTAAATGCATCCCTGCGAGACGTATGCATTTTACGCACTTTTGTTCCTGCAATGAGTTGACAATAATTATCGTGTGTGGTAGCATGTAAACATGTTACTACCCCTGCTCCATCCCAGCGTGCTGCTGTAGTAACGGCACAACTTAAATTCATAAATGCATCTGAACTTCCTCTATCTATAGATCGCTGTGAAGCTGTCATAACTACTGGTTTACTTACCTCACCTAACATAAAACTTAATGCTGCTGCAATATAATGTAGGGTATCTGTTCCTGTGGTAATGACTACTCCTGCAATATCTTTATTATTGAGATAAGGTATAATGGTTTTAGCCATAGACATCCAATCATCACTATCCATGTCTTCGCTCATAAGCTGTGCAACTTTTGTTGCTTGAATATTTGCTACATTTTTAAGTTCAGGACACATGGCTAAAAAATCTTGAGCATCATAATCAGCAACAACTCCACCAGTGATATAGTCAAGTCGTGAAGAAATCGTTCCTCCAAACGACAAGAGTGCTACCGTAGGCAAGTTAGGATTATGTGGTATGTCTTGTTTCTTTTTTTGTTGCGGTTCATACGTTGCGTGTTGTGTAACAGACGTAATCGTGCTTTGCTTAATACCTACATTATACCCATTTTCTAGTTTTAAGACTACAATATCTTGATCAAATAACGAAGAGCGAGGCAATACTGTGCCGGTATACGTCAACGTAGACGTTTGTATACTCACTATATCGCCTGGTTTCATCGTCATTATGCAGCTTTATCTAATTTTGCTTCTAGACCGCCGTTGCTCATTAGTTTATCCATATCGACTACCTTTGCTGGTTTTTTATAGGGAGCTTTTGCATCTTTATCTCCATTGTAGAGCACATCAAATCTATCAAAAACAGATGGTGCATCAGTCACGGTACTTCTATACATATCTAAAAATTGTTCAAGAGCACCTTGTGGCATCACATATAATAATCCTACTTGACCATTTTGCCCTTTTACCATATAAAGTTGCCCCAAAGGCATTATGCTTTGATACATAGATTCTGGAAATAATTCATCTTGTCTCCCGCTATAGATGGTATCCATAGCAGTATTCTTTTTGGGTTGCCCACTATAGGGAGTTAACGTATGTACTTGTGGTTTTGCACTATATGGTGCTGTTTCGTTTGCTTTATATGTATTTTCCATTTCTTCTCACCTGTTAATATGATATGTTCACCCGAAATATGCTGGTTTATCAGCAATTTGTTTTGCCTGTGCACTACTAAATTGTCCCTCTAAGTCTTTATATGCTTTTTCAACCTCTGCATTTACTGATGGACGAACCGTTTTAAGTGCTTCTATAAAATGTTTTTGCAGCACTTGTGCACTTTTTATGTCTTCTCGTAGAGCTAAAATTGCAGCTTCACGTGCTACTGCTTCAATATCTGCCCCTACATATCCTTGCATTTTTGAAGCAAGCTCTTTTATATTTACATCTGAACCTAAAGGAACTCCGCGTGTATGTAATTGTAAAATTTGTTGACGCATAGCTTCATCAGGAACTGGTGTTAAAATAATTCTGTCAAATCGACCTGGGCGTAATAACGCTGGATCAATAATATCTGGTCTATTGGTTGCTGCTATAACTACCACATCAGAAAGTGATTCTAGGCCATCAATTTCAGTAAGTAGTTGATTAACAACTCGTTCTGTGACTGTACTTTCACTATTTCCTCGCCGTGGTGCAATAGCATCTATTTCATCAAAAAAGATAATGGCAGGTGCTAACTGTCTAGCTTTAGTAAATACTTTACGTACTGCTTTTTCACTTTCACCTACCCATTTAGATAATAACTCTGGGCCTTTGACCGAAATAAAATTCGCTTTACTTTCATTAGCAACCGCTTTAGCTAGCATTGTTTTTCCTGTACCAGGCGGGCCATATAATAAAATACCTTTTGGAGGTTTTACTCCCATACGTGCAAACGCTTCTGGATTATTGAGTGGCCACTCAACAGCCTCTTGTAATTTTTGTTTAATAGAATCCAAACCTCCTACATCTTTCCATGCAGTATTGGGTACTTCAATCATCACTTCACGCATAGCTGAAGGACGTACATGACGTAACGCTTCATGAAAATCACTTTGTCCAATTTTTAATTTGTCTAACAACTCTTGAGGAATCGCTTCATCTTTTTCTAATGATAATTCAGGCAATACTTTACGCAATACTACCATTGCTGTTTCTCGCGATAATGCTGCTAAATCTGCACCTACAAATCCATGAGTTACTTCTGCTACTTCTTCTAACATTTTTTCTTTAATTGCATCATCTAAAATTTCAGCTAATTTTTTTTCTGTTTTTAGTGTTTGCAGACGCTCTACTAATTGATCAACAATTTGTGGTGCTGTACTTTTTCCAATAGCTGAAGCATACAAATCTCCAGCTATACGCCTAAACAAAAATATTTTATAATTTTCAGGCAATAACGTGTGTTGTTGTGCTTTCATAACTACTTTTGCAATATCATGAATGGTAGACTTTTTATTTTCATGAGTAGTTTCTTTTGCTTGTAACATGATATTTGCTATAGCATGTAAATCAATGTTTTCTAAGTTGTTATCAATGGTACTAATAATATCTTTTTTAGTATGCGCACTATTTCCTATTGTGGTATCAATAGGCATGTTACGTGTATGAATTTTTAAGACAGATAACCTTCCATCTTTAGAAGGAGGATTAATTTCTAACTCTCTATCAAAACGACCAGGACGGCGTAATGCAGGATCTATAGCGTTAGGAATATTGGTAGCTGCAATGACTACTACTTTTCCTCTGCTTTGCAATCCATCCATCATCGTTAAGAGTTGAGCTACCACACGACGTTCAACTTCTCCTTTAGACTCTTCACGCGCTGGTGCAATGGCATCTATTTCATCAATAAAAATAATAGACGGTGCATTTTTTTCTGCTTCTTCAAATTTCTTACGCAAATTTGCTTCAGATTCACCATAAAATTTACTCATAATTTCTGGTCCATTAATTAATAAAAAATTAGAATTTGTTTCATTGGCAACTGCTTTAGCTAGCAACGTTTTTCCTGTTCCTGGTGGACCATGCAACAATACTCCTTTGGGAGGTTCGATACCTAATTGATCAAAAATTTCTGGATGTTTGAGAGGTAATTCAATAAGTTCTCTTACTTTTTTTATTTCTTCACTTAATCCACCAATATCTTCATAGGATACTTCTGGAGCACTTTGTCCTTCTTTGAGTTCGGCTGCTTCTGGATTAAATTCAATATGTGTGTTTTCTGTAATAATTACTGCTGCTTGTTTGGGATCAGTTTGGGTGACAATAAATTTTAATTCACCAAATCCGAATCCTCCTAAATTATCATCCATAATACTAAAAATGTCTGAGAAAAAGGGATTTTGACTCATCATCGTTCGCCTTTTTCGCGAACCACCTAAACTTACAATATCTCCTTGTAAGACTGCTTGGCCTAACAACCCTTGTTTAAAAATAACAGGAGGTGCATTAATACTAATTCCTTTTTGAGAAGGTGCAATAGTAACATGCTTTGCTTCTTGCACGTCTGCTTTGGTAATTTCGACAAACTCTCCTATACTACTACGTGCATTTCGCCTCGTTAATCCATCCATACGAATAATATTGAGGCCAATATCTCCTGGGTATGCTCTATCTACAATGGCAACTGTTTTGCGTTGTCCATGAATGTGTACTACATCACCTGGTCGTAAACCAATTTTATGCATATAGGTAGAATCAATGCGCACAATTCCTTTATTTACATCGTCTTGTACGGCTTCTGCAACTTTAAGTTTTACTTCTTGTTTGGTAACCATAACTTCACCTTTGTTTTTTGATATTTAAGCGTATATATTCTTGACTATAGGTACGGTGATTTTTTTACTTTTCTGTTGACTTTAAATCAACAAAGATAAGCTTATTTATAAATTTTGTGGATATTTTGGTGATTTTTCAAAAATCTTGCTAGGTAATACATAGTAATTATAAAAGATGGTGTGACAGGGTTAAAATTTCAAAAATATCATATTAGATAACAACTGTAAAAATATGTATATATCCACACAAAATCAGAGATTTTGCTAGGTTTGTTTAAGATACTGCTATGTACAATAACTTCTGATTCATAGTTGCTACAACCACAATATTTAAATACAATAAAACACTACTAAATATAGTGATTTATAATGGTGCAAGCTACGATATCTTTAGAAGAAAGAAATGATAGAATTCTTTCAATCATTAAAGGGAAATATGGATTGAAAAACAAATCAGATGCAATTAATTTTGCTATTGCCCAATTTGAAGAACAGCTAGAACCTTCAATTCGTCCAGAATATGTTGAAAAAATTAAGAAATTAGAACAAGAAAAACCAATTCGATTCCATAGTATGAAAGAATTTGATAAACTTATTGAGGGATAATTATGGATTTTGAAATCCTACCTTCTTTGCAAAAAATATTAAAAAAGTTATCTAAAAAAGATTCTCTTTTATACAATGCCATTCGTAATAAAATTGAAGAAATTCTTCATTGTACTGATATTACAACTTATAAACATCTAAGGAAACCTCTGCAAACATATCAAGGTATTCATATCACAGGATCTTTTGTTTTACTGTTTAAGTATAATAAACAAAAAGATAGTGTCATTTTTACTGATTTTGATCATATCGATAGAGTGTATGATAAAAAAGGATAAAGGATCCGTTATTAGTTGGCGTTATACGTAAATTTTAGAAATATTAATATAAACTACTATTTACCTTTATCATATGGAAGTTATTGAGATAATTGAAATTATAAAAAATAGATCATTTATTTTTATTAATAGTGTAAAATTTCAAGTTTTAAGTTATAATAGTTATGATATTGACGATAATTCAGATTGGAAGCATATTTTTGTTTTAACAAAAGATGATATTACATACAAACTCGAATTTATATTTCATGAAGACTACGATTATTTTTTTGATGGCGTATATCTTAACAATGTTCAAATTGATGTATCTTCAATTAATTTTAATTGATGCTCAAACATATCTAAAGGAGTTTCATCTAACAATAAACAAAGTACGTCTTGTGCCTCTTGTTCACTTGTTCTGATTTTTTTAATAAAATATTGAGGTAATGCTTTATGATGTTTACTTTTACATGGAAGATTTTTATCACTATATATGAATCCACATTTAAACCATAATATATCTAACTTATCATCTGATAACAATCTAATTCTTTTTGCTAAACCTTGTAATTGAGCATCGCTTTTTTTTTCTTCTTTTACTGTTAAAACGCCATCTTTTTCTATTAGTTTTCTATACATTTTGATATTCTTACTGTTTTTGGTTATCTTTACATTTAAAAAAACTACTCATATGTTTTGAGAGAAAATGTCGCAAATTTCCTTTTTTAAAAATATAGCTATTTCTTACAATAACTAATCAGTAGTAATATTTATAAAAGATATATGAATTACACTTCTATGAGAAAAGTATTACTACTCTTTATTTTCCTACTCATTCCTTTTGCTTTTGCACAAAGTGTTGATTGTAGCCCAAGTTTGACAGTTTGCTAATTCGTTTGACTCGGTTTCTTATTTGACAGTTGCGTACTTTTAGTGCTTTTTGAGC